>NZ_JAKUFV010000020.1:0-64340 GCF_022663595.1 Bacillus cereus group sp. BfR-BA-01360 | reverse complement strand
GGTCACCACTTTTGGAGGATTAGCTCAGCTGGGAGAGCACCTGCCTTACAAGCAGGGGGTCGGCGGTTCGATCCCGTCATCCTCCACCATAATATGTCGGAGGGGTAGCGAAGTGGCTAAACGCGGCGGACTGTAAATCCGCTCCTTCGGGTTCGGCAGTTCGAATCTGCCCCCCTCCACCATTAAAAAAATAACCTAATTAAGGTTTATTTTTTTGATAAGACAAGTATATTAGTAAATATTAATGGGCTATAGCCAAGCGGTAAGGCAACGGACTTTGACTCCGTCATGCGCTGGTTCGAATCCAGCTAGCCCAGCCATTTACGAGCCATTAGCTCAGTTGGTAGAGCATCTGACTTTTAATCAGAGGGTCGAAGGTTCGAGTCCTTCATGGCTCACCATTTTTGCGGAAGTAGTTCAGTGGTAGAATACAACCTTGCCAAGGTTGGGGTCGCGGGTTCGAATCCCGTCTTCCGCTTTATTCATTCGGGGCCTTAGCTCAGCTGGGAGAGCGCCTGCCTTGCACGCAGGAGGTCAGCGGTTCGATCCCGCTAGGCTCCATAAAAAAGCTTACATCAAATGGATGTAAGCTTTTTTTTTATTATAATTTAAAAGAAAATACAATCTAATATTTTACTATAGATGATGGGGGAAAGGAAATGAAAATTGTTATTGCTTCTGATTCGTATAAAGAGAGTTTGCAAGCAAGTGAAGTATGTACAGCCATTCAAGAAGGGTTCAGTGCAATTTTTCCAAGAGCAGAGTATGTAAGAATACCGATTGGAGATGGCGGCGAAGGAACGGTTCAATCGCTCGTGAATGCGACGGGAGGGGATATCATTTCTACTTCTGTCACAGGCCCTCTTGGAGAGAGTGTAGAAGCGTTTTATGGTATCTCTAAAGATAAAAGAATAGCGTTTATTGAAATGGCGGCAGCATCGGGGTTACATCATATTCCACTTAAGAAGCGAAACCCACTTATTACAACTACAAAGGGAACTGGAGAACTCATATTACATGCTTTAGACCAAGGGGTAAAGCATATTATATTAGGACTTGGAGGAAGCGGAACGAATGATGGAGGAGCGGGTATGTTATCTGCTTTAGGGGTTCAGTTTTTCAATGCGGCTAGTGAAAGAATAGAACCTGTTGGTGGGAATTTACATTGTATTGAAAGTTTTCAACTTTCTAAGTTAGATTCACGCTTAGCACATGTCAAGTTAGAAGCTGCCTGTGATGTTGATAATCCATTAATAGGAGAAAAAGGGGCCTCTTTTGTATTTGCAAAACAAAAAGGGGCTACCATGGAGGTTATGGGGAAGCTTGAAGAAAATTTGCAGCATTATTCTTGTCTATTGAAAAAACAATTACATATTGATGTAGCAGAAATTCCAGGGGCTGGGGCAGCCGGCGGAATGGGAGCGGCAGTTGTGGTACTAAAAGGAAAACTTCGCAAAGGGATTGAAATTGTTTTAGATGCAATACGCTTTCATGAGCAGTTAATAGATGCGGATCTTGTTATAACTGGCGAAGGAAGAATTGATGCACAAACAGCTTATGGCAAGGCTCCTGTTGGAATTGCCAAGCGTGCTAAACAGTACCATATACCAGTTATAGCGATTGGCGGATCTGTTCTTGCTAATCATGTCTCAGTCCATAAAGAAGGAATTGATGCTGTTTTTAGTATAGCAACAAAGCCAATGTCTTTAGAAGAAGCATATCAATCAGCTAAGGAAAACATTCAAATAACGGCGAGAAATATTGCAGCAGTATGGAAATTAGCATCGGAAAAACATCTCTAAGTATAGGGATGTTTTTTATATGGGGAAAAGGCGATAATGCTTAGTCTACTTTATACAAAAATATATGTAGAAATATTAATTTCAAAGGACATAAGTGTGAATAAGGTGTATATCCATACAAAAAAATGTAGAGTTGAGTCAGACTATATAAAAGATTTAAAATATTTAGCGAAGGCATAAAAGGGGGATACTATCGATGAAGAAAGAAATTTCAATTATTGGAGTTCCAATGGATTTAGGACAACTGCGTCGCGGAGTTGATATGGGGGCAAGTGCCATTCGTTATGCAGGAGTAATTGAAAGAATTGAGCACATTGGATATGACGTGAAAGATATTGGGGATATACATATTGATAGAGAGAAAGAGGTAGATGGAAATACAAAATTAAGAAACCTTACACAAGTTGTAAAAGTTTGTAATGAATTAGCAAGTAAAGTTGATCATATTATAGAAGAAGATCGTTTTCCGCTTGTACTAGGCGGCGATCATAGTATAGCGATTGGGACACTTGCAGGGGTAGCAAAACATTATAAAAATTTGGGTGTGATTTGGTATGATGCACACGGTGATCTAAATACAGAAGAAACTTCACCGTCTGGAAATATTCATGGCATGTCGCTTGCTGCAAGTTTAGGATATGGACATCCTTCACTCGTCAATTTATATGAAGCGTATCCAAAGGTCAAAAAGGAAAACATCGTAATTATCGGTGCACGCGCATTAGATGAAGGAGAAAAAGACTTTATCCGTAATGAAGGAATTAAAGTGTTTACAATGCATGAAATTGATCGTATGGGTATGACGGCTGTTATGGAAGAAACGATTTCTTATTTATCACATACAGATGGTGTTCACTTATCTTTAGATTTAGATGGTTTGGATCCACATGATGCACCGGGGGTTGGCACACCTGTAATTGGTGGTCTATCCTATCGTGAAAGTCATTTAGCAATGGAAATGTTAGCTGAAGCTGACATAATTACGTCCGCCGAATTTGTGGAAGTAAATCCAATTTTAGATGAGAGAAATAAAACTGCAACGACGGCTGTTGCATTAATGGGTTCTTTGTTCGGTGAAAAACTGAAATAAATGTAAGAAAAGCGGCTGAAATGCTGCTTTTTTTATTTTAAAATAGGAGTATAATAATGAGTTATATTGTACGTTATATTATAAAAGTTTGACATCTTACCAATTTAATCCAAAGGAGGGATGGTGTTTGTAATTGTCGCTTCTTTCATGTATGGTATAATTAACTAGTTGTTGGAAATACATACAGATAGAGCATAAATTTAATATTTTAATATATGAATGAAATTGCTCATAAGTAGGAGGAAGGGTTAGCATGCCTTTTGGAGATATGCCTTTTTTACAATATCTCAGTACGATATTAGATATCGCCGTTGTGTGGTTTGTTATATATAAGCTAATTCTTGTAATTCGTGGTACAAAAGCTGTTCAACTTTTGAAGGGGATTACAGTTATAGTTGTTGTTCGTATATTAAGTTTTTTCCTTGATTTACATACGTTATATTGGTTGACAGACCAAGTGATAACGTGGGGGTTTTTAGCAGTTATTATCATCTTCCAACCGGAAATCCGAAGAGCGCTTGAACAATTAGGCCGAGGTAGTCTATTCTCTCGCACGATTAGTCATGAGGAAGATGAAGCTGAAATTGTTGCTACAGCAGTATCGAAAGCAACCGAATATATGGGAAAACGAAGAATTGGTGCATTGATTACATTATCTAAGGAAACTGGAATGGGAGATTATATAGAAACAGGGATTCCTTTGAACGCAAATGTTTCATCGGAATTGCTCATTAATATTTTTATCCCGAATACACCTCTTCATGATGGAGCGGTTATTATGCAAGGAAGCACGATTAAAGCAGCAGCGTGTTATCTTCCATTATCAGAAAGTCCTTTTATTTCTAAAGAGCTAGGAACGCGTCATCGAGCTGCAATGGGTGTAAGTGAAGTGACAGATAGTATTACTGTTGTTGTATCAGAAGAAACAGGTCAAATTTCTTTAACGAAAAATGGCGAATTACATCGTGATTTAAAGGTAGAGCAGTTGAAAGAAATGCTTTTGGCAGAGTTTAGTGGTGGTGATATGAAGACAACTTCTTCATCTTTATGGAATTGGAATTGGAGGAGAAAACGTCATGGATAAGTTAATGGAGAACCATTGGTTTTTAAAAGGAATCTCATTACTATTGGCGTTGATGCTTTTTATGTCAACAACCATAACAGAAAAGAATAATACTGCCAATATATCACCTTTTGCTGGTGATACAAAAGAAACGTTAACGGACTGCCCTATCAAAGTAGATTATGACACAGACAAATACATTGTTACCGGTATCCCAAGTCAAGTAAAGGTGAAATTAGAGGGATCTAAGGCCTCTGTTGCTGCTATAAAAGCCAAAAATAAAGTTGAGATTCCCGTGGATTTACGCGGTTACAAAAAGGGAACATATGAAGTTCCGCTTAAAGCGGTGAATCTTCCGAGTAATGTAAAGGCAACTGTTCAACCATCTAAAATTAAAGTTGCCATTTATAATAAAGCGAAAAAGTATGTTTCTGTAGATATGAAGTTGTCCAATGAAGATCGATTGCAGTCTGGTGTGAGCATTGATAGAGCCGCTCTGAAACCGAAACCTGATACAGTTGAGGTAGTGGGAACGGAAGAGGAAATAGATAGCATTGCTTCTGCTCAAGCATATGTTGATGTAAAAGATATTAACAAAACAGTCACAAAAGAAGCGGAAGTTATGATATATGATAAAAATGGAAAACGTTTATATTTAAAAACGAGTCCTTCTAAGGTAAGTGTGACGGTTCCGGTTGTTGCACAAACGGGAGAAAATTCTAGTGAAAAAACCGTACCGCTAAACTATATAAAAAAAGGAAATGTGCCAGAAGGTTTAGCGGTTACGAATATCAGTCTTCAACCGAGCGAAGTGACAATTTCGGGTCCAAAAGACGTTTTGGATAATATAAAAACAATAGAGGGGGTCGAAGTAGACTTGAGTAAAATAACAGAGTCTACAACATTCGATGCCTCTGTTTTATTACCAAAAGGTGTCACGAGCGCAAAGCCTAACCAAGTAAAGGTCTCTGTTCATGTACACGCGCAGAAAGAACAAACAAAACATAAGACAGTTGATGGTATTCCAATTCAAAAAAATGGTCTTGCAAATGATATGACTGCGCAAATCATTTTCCCGCAAAGCGGAAAGATCAGTGTTGATATTTCAGGAGAAGCTAGTATAGTAGAAAAAATAACAGCGGCACAAATAACAGCTGTAATAAATCTACAAGGTTTGTCTTCAGGAACACACGATGTTTCCATTCAAGTTAGTGGTCCAAGTAATGTTTCAATAAATGCAAAACAAAAAAGTGCAAAGGTTACTCTTGGAAAGAAAGAACAACCAAATAAAGAAGTACAAGGTAACATAGAGCAATCTAATTCACAAAAAGGAAACGAAAGTGAAGCAGAAAAGTCAAAAGAGCAAGATAAAGAAACAGAACAAAATAATGGGACAGGAAAAGAAAATACAACAGAGGAACCAAAAGAGCAAGATAAAGGAGAGAATAGTAATGGGTAAATATTTTGGAACAGATGGTGTACGCGGTGTTGCAAATAAGGAATTAACACCAGAATTAGCATTTAAAATCGGTCGCTTTGGTGGTTATGTATTAACAAAAGATACAAATCGTCCAAAAGTTATTATCGGTCGTGATACACGTGTATCTGGCCATATGTTAGAAGGAGCTTTAGTGGCAGGTTTACTATCAATTGGTGCGGAAGTTATGCGTCTTGGTGTTATTTCAACTCCTGGAGTTGCTTATTTAACAAAAGCGTTAGATGCACAAGCAGGTGTTATGATTTCAGCATCTCATAATCCAGTACAAGATAACGGAATTAAATTCTTTGGTGCAGATGGATTTAAATTAACAGATGAGCAAGAAGCAGAAATTGAGGCGTTATTAGACAAAGAGGTTGATGAATTACCACGTCCAATCGGAACAAACCTTGGACAAGTGAACGATTATTTTGAAGGTGGGCAAAAATATTTACAATACATTAAACAAACTGTAGAAGAAGATTTCTCTGGTCTACATATTGCTTTAGACTGTGCACATGGTGCGACATCTTCTCTAGCACCATATTTATTTGCAGACTTGGAAGCTGACATTTCAACAATGGGAACTTCACCAAATGGGATGAACATTAATGATGGTGTTGGATCGACTCATCCAGAAGGATTAGCAGAGTTAGTAAAAGAAAAAGGTGCAGATATCGGCCTTGCATTTGATGGAGATGGAGACCGCTTAATTGCAGTAGATGAAAAAGGAAACATCGTTGATGGAGATCAAATTATGTATATCTGTGCGAAATACATGAAAGAAACTGGTCAACTAAAACATAACACAGTTGTTTCGACTGTTATGAGTAACTTAGGGTTCTATAAAGCGTTAGAAGCAAACGGTATTACAAGTGATAAGACAGCAGTGGGTGATCGCTACGTAATGGAAGAAATGAAACGTGGTGGCTATAACCTTGGCGGTGAGCAATCAGGTCATATTATTATGCTGGATTACATCACAACTGGAGATGGTATGTTAAGTGCACTTCAGCTTGTCAATATTATGAAAGTGACGAAAAAGCCATTGTCTGAGCTTGCAAGTGAAATGAAAAAATTCCCACAACTATTAGTAAATGTTCGTGTAACAGATAAAAAATTAGCATTAGAAAATGAAAAAATTAAAGAAATTATTCGTGTAGTAGAAGAAGAAATGAATGGGGATGGCCGCGTTCTTGTTCGTCCTTCTGGAACAGAGCCACTTATTCGTGTAATGGCAGAAGCACCAACACAAGAGCTTTGCAATGAGTATGTACATCGCATTGTAGATGTTGTAAAAGCTGAGGTTGGAGCTGAATAATTCGCCGATTTTCTTGAAAAAGGAGCACATTTTGTGTTCCTTTTTCATAATGTTTTATAGGTAATGAAAAAAATTTCATTGACGGTTTATGTTGTTTGTTATAAGATGGTCTTGTTCTTTTTCTCAATGTAAATATAAGAGTGATTAAAGCGCCAGAACTACAAATTGTGTAGTTGACGAGGAGGAGTTTTATCGAGATTTCGGCGGATGACTCCCGGTTATTCATCATAACCGCAAGCTTTTATTTAAATCACTGAGGCGACTTGGTGGACAAAGATAAAAGTGTGATGAGAGAAAAGGGACGGATGAATACTAGCTGTATAAATGTTATACGGACTGGAAACCAATCGAGAGGAAGGTGAAAGCCGTTACAGATTTACAGAGCTAGCAATATGTAATCCGTTTTTTATGAAAAATAATGAGATTGGACGAGGTCGTTACATGTTCGCAGGGCAATGTAAGCATTTGTAACGGCGACTTAAACATGTGTGGAATTGTAGGATTTATTGGAGAGAAAGATGCAAAGGAAATTTTATTAAAAGGTTTAGAGAAGCTAGAATACCGTGGATATGATTCAGCAGGTATTGCAGTACAGACAGAGAACGGTGTTGTTGTGTACAAAGAAAAAGGTCGTATTGCAAAACTTCGTGAAATCGTAGATGAAAATGTAGCAACAAGCGTGGGAATCGGTCATACACGTTGGGCAACACATGGTGTTCCAAGTAAAGTAAATGCGCATCCGCATCAAAGTACATCAAAACGCTTTACGCTAGTTCATAATGGTGTAATTGAAAACTATGAATTAGTGAAGAACGAATATTTACAAGATGTAACGTTTGTAAGTGAAACAGATACAGAAGTTATCGTTCAACTTATCGAACAACAAGTAAATACAGGTTTAAATGTAGAAGAGGCGTTCCGTAAAGTTTTATCTCTTTTACATGGTTCTTATGCAATTGGTTTACTTGATGCTGAAAATCCAAACATGATTTATGTTGCTAAAAACAAAAGCCCGCTATTAGTAGGTGTTGGCGACAACTTTAAAGTTGTTGCGAGCGATGCAATGGCGATGTTACAAGTTACAGATCAATTTATCGAATTAATGGATAAAGAAGTCGTAATCGTAACAAAAGAAAGCATTACAATTAAAAACTTACAAGGTGAAACGATTGAACGTGCACCATTTACAGCGGAATTAGATGCAAGTGATATTGAAAAAGGAACATATCCTCACTTCATGCTGAAAGAAATTGATGAGCAACCACTTGTAATCCGTAATATTATTCAAAAGTATCAAGATGAAAATGGCGAGATTGAATTAGATGAAGAGATTCGCAGTGCGATTTTAGCGAGCGATCGCATTTATATCATTGCATGTGGCACAAGTTACCATGCAGGTCTTGTTGGAAAGCAATTTATTGAGAAATTTGCAAAAGTACCTGTAGAAGTGCATGTCGCAAGTGAATTCTCGTATAATATGCCACTATTAACAGAAAAACCTTTCTTCATTTACATTTCACAAAGTGGTGAAACAGCAGATAGCCGTGCCGTACTTGTGCAAACAAATGAAATGGGTCATAAAGCATTAACAATCACAAATGTACCAGGTTCAACACTTTCTCGTGAAGCTGATTACACGCTTCCTTTATATGCGGGGCCTGAAATCGCAGTTGCTTCTACAAAAGCATATACAGCACAACTTGCCGTACTTGCAATCTTAGCAGCTGACATTGCAAAAGCAAAAGGTGAAGTTCTTGATTTTGACTTAACACACGAATTAGGACTTGTAGCAAATGCAATGGAAGTACTTTGTGATCAAAAAGAAGAAATGGATGCACTGGCAAAACAATTCCTAGCAACAACACGCAACTGTTTCTTTATCGGACGTAGCGTAGACTTCTATGTAGGTTTAGAAGGGGCGTTAAAGCTAAAAGAAATCTCTTACATCCAAGCTGAAGGATTTGCTGGAGGAGAGTTAAAGCATGGTACAATTGCGTTAATTGAAAAAGGTACACCAGTTATCGCACTTGCTACACAAGAGCACGTAAACCTAGGAATTCGTGGTAACGTAAAAGAAGTAGTAGCGCGCGGTGCAAACCCATGCATCATCTCTATGAAAGGCTTAGAAATGGAAGGCGACAGCTTCGTACTACCAGCTGTACACGAAGCACTAGCACCACTTGTAGCCGTAGTTCCATTACAACTGATCTCATACTACGCAGCACTTCACCGCGAGTGTGACGTTGATAAGCCGCGTAACTTAGCTAAATCTGTTACTGTTGAGTAAGGGATTGGAGAGTTAGTGTTTGTTGTTGTGAAGTGACAAGAAAGTTATACACATCACAAGAAAGTTGTACAGTTTACAACAAGGTTATTCAAAGCACAAGAAAGTTATACATTTAGAAATGAAGCTACTAGTTAGATTAAATGAGAAAAAGCATGGCAATTTTATGTCATGCTTTTTCTCATTTTTTATTTGTTTAATTCGTTTATCACCTTTTTCTGTAACCTTGGTGTTAATTTGTTCATTATCCTATCTAATTGATTATTAAATAATAGAAACTTTGCATCTAACATTAGATAATAAGTAGCATCATTTATATAAAATGAATGATTACCATATCGTGTTTTTATTCTATCCCATTTATCTCTATTTGTATTGAGTTCACTGATGTATTGCTTACAAATCTCATTATCTATGCGGTATATATCTTTTGTTTTAAAATTTAATTGTCCTTTTGGGTCTTTGTTAAAAAATAAAACTTCATTTTCATACTGCAGACTACTTGCATAAGGATTTTTCTTTCCATATTTAGTTAAAATAAAATCTGGGTGCATGAGTATGTTTTCAGCAGGAATCTTAAAACATATTTTTATTGGATGTCTACTACTTCCGTATGTTATATCTAAGTTTTTATGTGAATGTTCTCCAGAGAGTAAAATGTTAGTTTCAAAGTTAAATTGATATTCTGGATCATCTAAATGACCTATTTCAAATTGACGTAAAACCTGTACTAGCTCAATTGTATTTAAGACACGATATACTTCTACAAACCCACCTTCCTTTATCAAATTACATCTTTTTAGCATATATTGTGTATGTTCATATATCTTTTTCATTTCAGTAACAGCTTCAAAAAACATTTGATCTGAAATAGAATTTGCCAAAGACAAGGTTTCTTCAAAAATTTTAGGGGTTTGTGTATGTTTATGATGAACCGGCATATAGAAGGTTTCTTCATATCCTAATCGTCTGTGAATTTGAAGAGCAAATTTAATAATTGATGTTAAATAATACCTTGTAAAATTGTAAAAAGGACTATGTAGTGTATATCCAGTGATCCTTGTACCATTAATTTCTCCACTTTCAATACATGCGTTAATTAATTCCGATTTAATACGATGGCGGTAAAGGTTAGTTTGTTTTGATCTAGAAGTAGCTAAATAAAAATGATTGTCTTGTTCTATAGTTTTGCTCATAATATGCACCCTTTCAAAGAATAAAAATTATTTCAATGCAAGTTTGCCACAATTATATAATACATAAAAGGATGGTATAAAGCATATAAAGTTTGAAAATTCATAAAAATGTTTTTTTTTGTAAATTTAACAGGGAATTCTAATAACTTAAGTGATAAAATAGAAGAAAAGGAATAGGAGGTAAAGTAATGAAATTAGATGGTCTTGTAAATTTATATGGAGAGATGAAAAAACAAGAAATAAAGAGATGTAGATTTGATTTTACTTTCAATAAAGTAACTTTTGATGTTTTCTTTTTTATTGATGAGACACCTTTTAAATTAATGTTTGGAGCAAAACTAAAAAACTTTTATTTTGAATTAGATGTAACTTCTGGCTTTAATATTAATACTTATCTAGGTGAAAAATATAATGAACTATGTGACGTATTAGGTCTAGAATATAATCCAGATACCCCTTTTAAATCTAGCTATTTCTTCGAAGAGTTTAACCGAAGAATACCTATAACGGTAAATAAAAATAATTACCCACAACCACACGAGGTGGCTGAATATAGAAAAGATGTTGAAGAATCTGAAAAAATATACTTTTGGGGATGGTTAAATCATGGTGAGTCAGGTAATAGCGTAACTCTAGAAAATCTAAAAAAAACAGAAAAAATATTGGGTGTAGATGCATATAAAACCTGTAAACTTAGAAATATTAGTAGTAGGTGGACAGACGATCGCAGCAAAGCGTTAGCTTATTCAAAACCTCAATAACGAAATAGTGTTGGAGAAAATAAGAAAATGAAGAAGTATAATTCAGTAGTAGAGTGGAATAGAAGAATAAAGCTCTTTCCTGAATAATAAATATTTTTGTAAGATTGTTTGGAAGAGGATTATGAATTGTATAAAAATAGCTAATTTTAAAATATAGGGAAAAGCATAACATTTTGATGTTATGCTTTTTATTTTATATATTCATATGCAGCTTCACAGGGTATACAATATATAGTTTTGGTGACTCTATACAAATTCTATATATTGTGTTTGTTTTTGTGTGGTGGTATAATTACTCTTTGGATTAGGAAGATATTGTATGAAATATAAGGAGCTAAAGTGTAAGAAAGAATAGTTAAATAAGAAGAATTTATATAAATGAGCAATTATGTATTATAAGTTAGATGAATAGAGGGGCAGTAGATGAATTCTAAAGCAGATGTAATTTTAGAAATATTTGAAGAAAAGCTGTTGAAACACTATGATACTAATGTTATCAGGGCATCTCAGATACAAATGGCACTAGATATTGGAGAATTTTTGGAGTCTAGTAAGAAAGTAATGATTATTGAGGCACCAGTAGGGACAGGGAAGTCATTAGGAGCATTAGTTCCAGTCTTGGTAGATCGGAAATATAATACATTTGATAAAAGGGGTATTATGTATGCTACTGCCACTATTAACTTACAAGGACAGCTAATGAGGAGTGAAATTCCACTATTACGTAAACTGGGGTTAGTAAATAACCCAATTGTTGCAAAGGGAAAATCACATTATTATTGTCATTTTAGGATGAAGAATTCAAGTCAAAAAAGAGAAAATGAATTATTTTCGCGTGCAGATCAACATGTTTTGGAAAAGTTTTTTCGATTAAGTAAGACGGGGCAAAGGAGCGAATTAGAAGAGGAACATGGCTTTAACATAGAGGATGAAAAATGGAAAAGAGTTGAGTTATCTAATAAGTCTAATTGTAGGGCTTGTCAATTTTCAATGGTATGTCCGACGATTATACATCGGAGAAGATTTAAAGCAATTGAAAATGATGTAGTTATAACTAATCATGATCAACTAATTAATTCGTTTTTAAATGCAATGGATATGGATAGTATTTATGAGCCAGTACTAAAAACTGATATGGGGTTAGTGATAATTGATGAAGCTCACGATTTTTTGGAAACATTTATTGGTCGTTTAGAAAAAACCTTTACTCTGTCTTATTTGAGGAATCTTGAAAAATATATAGAGCGAGATAATTATAAGTGGAAAAAAGCTGTAGATAGATTAAGAGCATGGGTAAAAAGGAACAAAGAATATAATAAGAAGTCAGATGCGGGGCGCTACTTGTTAACAGACTTTGTTTTTTCTATTTTAAAGACGCTACAAAAAATCTTAAATGAAAATCTATTTGAGGCAAAGTACCGAAGGGCTGAAATACTGGATGAATTGTCTGGTATTCTCCATAGATTTTTACAGAAGGAGAAGTATACATCTTGGATAAGCTTAGAAGATGGTGAATTTCATGTCATAGAAAATAATTATAAAGAGGTATTCCGACAGATGTTAGATTATATTAAGAATTCCAATAAAATTATATTTATGTCGGGTACCCTTACGGTGAATAAAGATTTTTCTTATATTAAAAATCAGTGGAATATTAAAAGTGGAGAAGCGGTAACAAAAGTTTTAAATAGTCCATTTGATTATAAGAATCAAGCACTTATTTACATACCTAAGAAATTAGGTAATCCTAATAAAGATGAGTTCATAGAAAATGCATTAGAAGAGATTCGTAAATTACTGAGGTTGACAGGGGGACGCACGCTTCTTTTAAATACCTCCAAGGACCATATGGATGAATTTTATAATGGAATCAAAGTAGAATTAGCGACTTCTAACGTTCCATTATACAAACAAGGAGAAAGTGGAGTTGAAAATTTAACTAAACGTTTTAAAGAATTAGAAGAGAGTGTGTTAGTTGGATCCGGTAGTTTTTTCTCTGGGTTTTCAATAGCAGGAAATTCTTTAACATCAGTTATTATAAATAAGTTACCATTTCCAGCTTTTAATGATCCTATTATAGAGTTAATGAGTATGGGAATTAAAAAGGAAGATAGGTTTAAAAAAGTTAGTTATCCAATGATGATAAATAAGTTAGATCAAGCGGTAGGGCGCTTAATTAGAAGTATTGAGGATTATGGAATTGTTACAATACTTGATGAGCGTATTTATACATCTCAAGGGTATGGTAAGGATGTGAGAGAGTTATTAGAAGAACAAGGGTATGTACTGACTAGATCCTGGGAAGAGGTAGAATCTTTTTATATTAAAAAGTTAGAAAAAGGAGCAGAAGCTGAATATAAACCATATAACAGAGAAGCATTAGATATTGGAAATTTATTAAGCCGTCCTAACCGTAAATTATTAGCTAAAACACAGAAGAGAAAACATACAAAATTGAAAAAAGTGAAAATGTATGAACCTAAGAAGATAAAAAAAGATCAAAAGTTATTCTTAGAAAAGGTATGTAAAGATGCTAATTTCAAAATTATTCTCAATGGAACTACAGAGCTTGTATTTAAAGAAGTCTGTATTAGTTTAGCTATGGAGAAACTTCCTATTCCTCAAACAATGAAGGGTTTTCCATATAGAGATATTGAAGAGAAAGAAAAGCTTAGCCAATATTTAGATTTTAAAGTAGCTAGTAAGACAGCAGAAGAAATCTATAAGGAAAATGAAGTGAAGACAACAAAAAATAGAGTAAATAAAGACCAAAGAGAATTTTTAAAGAATCTCATGGAAAAGGAAGGAATAACAGGTTCTATAAAGAGAGAAGTAACCGATGCTTATAAGGTAATATACGATGAACTATACAGTAATTGGAAAGATGTGTCGTATTTAAGGGGATTTTTTCCATATCAAGATGAAGAAGAAAAAAGAGAGTTATTTGCTTATCATGGGGGAACGAGGAAAAGGGCATATCCTTTATGTACGCAATTAGGATGTAGTGGTGAATGTAGTGAACAGGAGCATAAGCAAATAATAACTTATCTTATCCATACCTATGGTGCTACAAAGATTGAATATATGGGGAGAAAAGGGAAACAACGAATTCTAATTGAACCTATAGAAATATTAGATCAAGAAGAATTTCGACCAGATTCACTGTTGCAAAATGTTTAAAAGTAAAAAAACTCAAAAGCGGTACAAAACAATTTGTATCGTTTTTTATTATTTATCAAGATTAAGTAGTAGAGGGATTTATGATTGGAGGAGGTGTTATCTTATCGATATTGTAGTAAAAAACTCAATAGCCTGGACATTAGCATTATTTTAAATTAGATAGTACTGAGGCGTTCCTTTATTAAACATGGATCTATTTTGTATGGTAGGGTATAGCTGCCGACTTTATTATGAGGAAGTAAATTGAAGAAATTCTGGATATAAATATTTGCTGAATTTAAATTAATATATTCTGATATAATTCTTGTTGAAAGTTAGATGACTTTTGGTAGAAAAAGGTGTAATATGTAATTAAGAATTAAAAAGGGGGAAAAATGGTATGGAGAGAAATACAGTGTTTGATGTTGCGAATTTTTTCCTAAGTCGCTCAATAGAAAATACTGATTATGCCATTACCCATCTGAAGTTACAAAAATTGGTGTATTACGCACAGGCATGGTTTGTTACTATTTATCCAGATAGAAGACTATTTAATGAAGAAATTGAGGCATGGGTACATGGACCTGTCTGTAGAGAGTTATATTATGACTACAGAGGATATGGTTATGATGAAATTCCGCCATTACCATTTCCATATAATCAGGGGTTTGAGGAGTATGAGTTAGAAGTTTTAGAAACTGTGTGGGAGGCATATGGTCATCTGGATGGTAAAACATTAGAAGCATTAACACACAGTGAGAAACCCTGGTTAGATGTGAGAAAAGGATATCATGAAGATGAGCCTTGTGCAAATGTCATTTCTACAGATGCAATGACAGAATTCTATTCTAAAAATAATTAGAGGAGACCTTAAAAGTCTCCTTTTTTGTATATAAGGAGAGGGTTTATGGGAACTGTATTAGGTTTGATTGCTATATCTTGTTTTTTTTATGTAATGATATTTGTTTATAAACAATATCAAATTTATTTCAATTTTTTTGACACATATCAAAAATATTTAAAGAAATATGAAGTTGAAAGAGTTAACCAAGAAAATACATATTTAAAAGATAATTACCTACATGATTTAGGAAAAATGGCTACAAAATCATTAAGATATTCCGAATATATTGCAAAGTTAAAGAAAATACCTATGCCTGTATTAATAGTTCTGGTGTTAATTGGCTTTTTTATATGTATAGGATTTTTGTTTTTTATTGTACCTCAAGTAAGTGTCTTACATGCTGTATTTAGCGAAGTATTAGAAATGTTGAGTTTGAGAGAGGTATTAATAAAGCATGGTTCGTTAATCAGAAATTTATTAGTCGCATGTAACGGACTATTAGCGGGTATTATCACTTTAATGATAACGTTATATACTTTTTCTTTTAGAGAAAGAAAAGCGAATGCAATTAGTATTAATACCCTTAGTAAAAATAAATGGTTCTTTGTTCATATAGCCTTTGTTTTTTTTACACTAATTTATGGATGGCTATCCTTAAATATGTTACCTAAAGGTATTGATAACATAATCTATAATCATGAAACATCTTTACGTTTGTTAATGTTTGTTATCTTAGTAATGTTATCATTATTTATGATTATTGGAGAGATGAATCGCTTCTTTAAGGGACTAAATTTAAAAGAAGCAACTAAAGAAATGCTTTCTGATATTAAAAGTTTAATTTATTTAAATGCACTATCGTTTGGGAATCTAGTTAATTATAAGCAACTAGAAAATTATATTGAAAGTTTTTATCAGTTCTTAGCTTTGAGCTATGAAAAAAATATTTATGAATTATATTCTCAACATTTTGAAGAATGGTTAAAAGTACTTCAGTCATTAGTGATTGGACCCGAAACTAAAGAAGTCAATTTTTTGTCTCAACCAGTATTTGAAATGTTAAATAAAAAAGATAAGAAAGCCTTTAAAAATGTTTATGCATTATTAATAAGATGCCATATAGAACTTATTATCACGATAATGAAGTGTAACCGTTTAACGGATTTAGAGCGAGCAGTTAAAGGGCTTTTGCATCTAAAGCCATATAAGAAAGATGATGATGAATTAAAAGAAATCTATTTAACCACATTGCATGAATTAGTATTATACACTATAGAAAATCAACCTGAACGTGTAAGCGTCATATTACAGGTATTAGAAGAAGTGTCTAGCGCTGAATTGGTGTCTGATAACGATACTTCATTAAAGATTTATAAATCCTTAGTATTAAAAAGTGTTATGAATAATTCTGTTATGGATTTAAGCAGCACCTCGTACTCAATGATAAGGGGAATTCGAGGTTATTTAGTTCACCCTCAAACGAAAGTAATAAAAGGAATATCGATAGGAAACAACTTGAATGCAGCATCGCATATGAATCAAGTAAAAGCTACTATATATAATTTACTTCAAGCTAATTTGAAAACCATAGAATTATCTCATTATCAATGCACGGGCTTTTTAATGAAGATGATGGTTACAGTATTTCATGATGTAGAATTATTTAAAGAGGTATTTTCTACATTGGTGTGTGGTGGATCGCAACAAGGTGAAAATAATCCATATATTAGAGATAAAAAACAATCAAAAGTTGAAATTTTACCAAATTTTAATACTAATACTTTCGATTATTGTTGCCATAAATTGGCGATATTATTATACGCACAAAGGAAATATGCTTTACAAAATAAGCTTCCCTTTCAGTTTAAAAAGCAAGTAGAAACTAATGATTTTAATATTGTTGATTTAAAAGAATGCATTCAACACAGGGAACCTAAATATATATTTTATTTATTTAATAAAATTTGTGCAGGAAAAGAAAAGTATGGTTTGTTTTTTTTAAGGGATAAGGTTTTTATGGAGGGAATACTCAAAGACGTATTTCATGCGCTTAATATTTCTGAAGAATTAGCAAGTGAGTGGAATTATGAAGTAAAATAATAAATGAAAGTATATCTTATTATACTTTGAATAAATATTACTTTTAAAAAACGGATATCTTATGGAAGGTATCTGTTTTTAATTTGTTTTATAAACAAAAGTGCTGTATCGATACTTATAATTAAGTTATGGAGATAAGGTGGTTTTAATTGAAGCAACAGAAATATAATAGCGAATTAATAATTAATTTGCTATATTTTTTCATTAGGCAGGAATTTTTTACACAACAAGCAAAAGAAGAAATATCATGATGCTATTTCTTTTGCTTGTTATTTAATCTAAAATAATTTCTTGAATTGTATATTTTCTATAATTATTTAATGCTTAATTTTAATAAAGCGGTATTACTTCTTGGATTTTGAAACTAAAAATTCTACTTCTTGAATTAAAACGGAAGGTTTGATATCAAGAGTTTTAGCTAATGCAAATATAGTGTTGATTGTGGGTTTTCTTTTACCACGTTCAAGAAGACTGATATACGTTCTATCTAAACTAGAGTTGAGTGCGAGCTGTTCTTGACTTATGTTGGTGTCATGACGATATTTTTGCAGGGTAATTCCAAAGGCTTCTTCGATTCTCAAGAAATCACTCTCCTTATATTTATAAGATAATTTTGAGAGAGTAATCTTCTTTTAACTACAGACTATAGTCTGCAATTATTTGTAATGTATAGCTAGTATTTAGGGGATAAGTATAAAGAAAACGGCCATAATTTAGTAATAACTAAATTATGGCCGTTTTCTTTAGTGAGGTATTGAGTGGCTAACTACTTCGATAAATTCTTTAAAGTCATTATCTGTGAAATAATAAAATAATTCTTCTATAACATAGTATGTATCTTTGGAATCCTTAACAATTAAATCCACATGATTTAATTTGTTAATAGAGTTTCGAATTACAGTTTTCTTAATAGTGGTTTTTTTAGAGATAGTAGAGATATCTACTTTAACTTTTCCAGTTTTATTGAGGTATGCATCTTTGCACAAATACGCATAAATAATTAAATCAATACCGGTTATATTTCCTATTAGTTCTTCCATGAAGACAGGTGAAGGTATACAAAAATAGCTTTGGTTTTCATGGTCTTGGAATTGTATTTTGGTACCTTTATTTATTGTTTTATCAAAATATTTGTGTAAAAGAGAATGAAGTGTTTCTGCATCTGCATTTAAATCGAATAACTCTATAGGTAATTTACTAAAATACATAATAACGTCCTTTCTTGGTAGACTATAGTCTGCAATATTGTATCATGATACAATGGATTTGTAGATAGTACTTACAAATATATTATGAATTACCATAAAAATATAATGTTTCTTTACTATAAAAGGGGTAGCCATGGATTAAGTATAGATGAACAAAATACAAAGACGATCGCAGGTTTTCAAAAGTTGATGTTTGATTTAATGTTGAGCGAGAGCAGGAGGAAGGTATGTATCAATTAAAATATAGGCGTTCAGATAATCGTATAGAATTAATTACAGATTATGGTGAGGAAAAGTTACTAAATGATAGTATTTCCTCAAAACCAAATATGTCACCAGATGGATTAAAAGCTATATATTTATCACCTTATGAATGGGAAAGCATTACCAAATTATATCTGTTTGACTTAAGATGTGGCAATAATCTTCAATTAATAAGCGATATAGATGAAGGATATATGCCTAAAGAGGCGATATGGATTAATGACTCATACCTTGCTCTTATTATTGGTTTTGGCACTTTCAGTGATGGTGGAAATGTGCACCTTTATGATTTAACGGATAATCAATTGATTAAAATAACGAATTGGAATCAAAGAAAACAAGCAGTAAAGCTAGAATATAATAATGGTATTTTAAATTATGAAGGTATTGAGTATTTAAATGAAAACATGGAGGAATATAGAGAATTTAGAGAGAAGTTAGATGTGAAATCATCCCTTTTTTATAATGTTAATAAGTTTTATTAGTATTATAAGGGAACATGAAAACATTTATTTATATGTAGAGGGGATCTTTTTATCTAGACTATTAGTTTCTCAAAACATCCCCATGGTTAGGAGGTTAGAGCATCTTAAAGGAGGATGGAGAAGATGGCAAAGAGGAAAAGTGAGTGGACAGAAAAGAAAATAGAACAATATATAAAGGAGGGGCGTGGACATGGAGAACTAAGTAACTATAAACCTTGGATAACAATACAAAACATATCTTCCAATGGTAATGAAACACGTCCTAGGGGATGGAAAACAAGTAGACAACATGAATTTCTTTCAAATTTAGAAAGAAATTATTTTTTTATTTTGGAGTGGTCAGATAACATTATTGATATAAGAGAACAATATCCTTTAAACCGAGAGCTTACATATCAAATTGCTGTGGAAAAGGGTATATTGCATCCTATTGATTCAAAGCATAAAACATTAATTGTAATGACTACAGATTTTTTATTGACAGTTCGTAAGGGGAAAGAAACTAAGCATATAGCCAGAACAGTAAAATCAAGCAAGGAATTAGAAGATAAAAGGGTAATTGAAAAATTTGAGATTGAAAGGGAATATTGGGAAAGGAAAAATATAGATTGGGGTATTGTAACGGAAAAAGATATTTCTACAGAGATGGCAGGTAACATTTCTTGGCTTCATAAGTCTTACTATGTAGAAGATATAAAGGATATAAATTTTATTAAGCTTTTTCTTAAATACCTTTTGAAAACTACATCTAATACTACTTTAATTGATACTTTTAATCAATTTGATGATCAATATAATTTGGACAACGGACAAGCTATAGTATATTTTAAGCACTTATTAGCTAGAAAATATTTATTTGTAGATATATTAACAAAGAGAATTAATTTAAGAAGTCTGAATATTGGGGATATATTTTTTGGGAAAGGAGAGTATGAAATCTGTGATCATGCTATCAGTAAATGAAGTATTTCAGGATATGGATAGTTCAAAAGTATATAGGATACTTTGGATTGATGATGGAAGTGTAATTGCATATTTAATTGATATATATAACGAGAAAGCTTTGCCTTTTGGAGAAAGAATGAATATTCTTTTGGATGGCTTCAAGAGTGGAAGATATTCCAAAGCAGTAACACCTAATCTTATTTCAGTTATAGATTATGAAGAGTTGAGCGAAAAGGAAATTTTGATTAGAGATAAAGCGTGGAATGCAATTAAAAAATTAGTTAAAAGGGAACCTGAAATTTATAAGAGGACAGAAAGGGGAAAATTAATCAAGGAATTAATAGAACAACAAGGTATATCTAATAAGACAATTTATAAGTATTTAAAGAGATATTGGCAACGTGGAAAAGTGAAAGATGCGTTAGTTCCGGATTATAAAAATTGTGGCAATAAGGGAACTGAAAAAAATTGGGGGGAGAATAAGACTGGTAGACCAAGAATGAGAAATAGTATAGGTATTAATGTGACGCCAGAAATCCAGGAATTATTTGAAAAGGCTGTACAAAATTATTATTTTGTAAATCCGGACAATTCATTAACACATACTTATAAGATGATGATTAAGAACTACTTTCAAGTAGATACTTACTATGAAGATGGGATAAGTTATACCGTTATCGAGGAAGAAAATAACATTCCTACGCTTCGACAATTTCGTTATTGGTTTAATAAGAGATATGGGATAGAAGAAGTTATTTCATCAAAGCATGGGAGGAAAAAATTTGAGCGAGATCATAGAGCGGTTTTAGGATCTTCATCTTTTGAAGTATTTGGGCCAGGTTCTAGATATCAGATTGATGCTACAAAAGCTAATGTATATATAGTATCTAGGTATAATTCAGATTGGATTTTAGAGAGACCGACGGTTTATTATGTTACAGATGTATATACCCATTTAATAGCGGGATTTTATGTAGGGTTAGAAAGTCCATCTTGGGTGGGGATGATGATGGCACTCCTTAATGCGACTACAAATAAGAAGGAATTTTGTGAGAAATATGGCATTCATATTACAGAAGATTATTGGCCGGCAGCTCATTTACCTGAGGTTATTTTAGGAGATCGAGGAGAACTAGAAGGGTTTAATGTTAATCACTTAATACAAGGTCTTAATGTTACAGTGGAGAACAATCCAGCTTATCGTCCAGATTGGAAAGGAATTGTGGAGAAATTGTTTGATATATCACAGGAAAAGATACGTCCTTTTTTACCTGGTTATGTAGCAAAAGATTGGGGAAAGAGAGGAGCTAAAGATCCACGCTTACAAGCGAAATTAAATATAGAGCAATATATAAAAATTATCATTCGCTTTATTTTACATTACAACAAGAATTTCTATATGAAAGACTATTTACGAGATTCGGACATGGTAATGGATAATGTAAAACCAACTCCTATTGAATTATGGAAATGGGGTATTAAAAATCGTGCCGGAAAGTTACGGATTGTGCAACCTGATATTATGAAGTTTTATTTAATGCCTAGAGGGAGTGCCACGGTAACGGCAAAGGGAATCCGATTTCAAAAAATGTTATATAGTTGTGAAACAGCATTACAAAATTCATGGTTTGCTATTGCTAGAACAAAGAAAAGTTGGAAGGTAGATATTTCTTTTGATCCCCGCGATATGAATCAGATTTATATTCATACAAAGGATGAAAAAATATTTGAAACGTGCAATCTACTAGAACATCAAGAAAGGTATAAAGATAAATCAATTGAGGAAGTTGAACAGCTGCATAAAGTGGAAAGTGAAAAATTCAAGGAGGAAGAGCATGTTTTATTACAAAATGAAATTAATCTTTTTGATAGTATAGAATCTATTGTCAATGAAGCAATCAAAGAAGCAGATGAGCAACAAACAGTGAATATTAGTAAATCAAAAAAAATAAAGAAGATAAAAGAACATACTAAACTTGAAAAAGAAATAAGAAGAAAAGAAGAAGCTTTTAAATTAGACAATATGAAAGGTGTAATTCCAGTAGAAGAAAAACAAGATAATAAATATGATCGTCATTCAGTTAAGGATTTGTTTAATAAGCGTAGAGGAGGGAAGAAATGAGCAAGAGCCCTGAAATGATTCAATTAGAAAATGGAGCATATGCCTTACTTGCTCATTATGAAGAACAAAAGTTAGTTGAATATCAAGAAAACCCTTTAATTGAAGTTTTACCTCCTATACTCTCCTATGAAGAAGCATTTGATCAACTTAGTTTTTTTCCTGAGTATCATGAAAAAGAAAAAAACTTATCTGAACATCATCGTTACCACGCCTTGTTACGATTAACCCGTTTTTTTCAACCAATTGGACAAACGTTAGATTTAGAAAGAAGATTTTCTCGTTTTTTACGTTATGGATATGTCAATCGAAACCCTTTTCAAAAACAACATGTACAAGTTTTAAATGAATTACATAATAAGTTAGTAAAAAAGGAAAAGGTAGGGGTGCCCGCAGATATACGAGCTACAGCATCGAGTTTTACATTGATGGGCTTTTCTGGTATTGGGAAATCGACAGCTATAGAGAGAATACTTTCATTGTATCCTCAACTTATAGTTCATCAATACCCGCTTAGTACAATTCAAATTGTTTGGTTAAAACTAAATTGTCCACATGATGGATCGCTAAAATCATTATGTCAGAGTTTTTTTGAGAAGATAGATCAACTGATTGGGACCAAGTATTTTGAGAAGTATGGAAAATCCTCTAATTCTGTTAGCTCAATGGTAACTAGAATGGGACAAATTTCGAGACTACATTGCGTTGGTGCACTAATTATTGATGAAATTCAACACCTTTTAGCAACAAAGGGGGATGCCTCTGAGAAAATGATGAACTTTTTTGTAACCCTCATTAATGAGATTGGTATTCCAGTTATGTTAATTGGAACTATGAGAGCAAGAACTCTTCTACAAAAAGATTTTAGACAGGCGCGTCGAGGAAGTGGACAAGGAGATATGGTGTGGGAACAAATCAGCAATAAAGAGGATTGGGAAGTTTTGATTACAAGTATGTGGGATTATCAATGGACGAAAGAATATGTGGAACTTAATCAAACCCTATTAAATTTAATCTATGAAGAAAGTCAAGGTATCACAGATATAGCTATAAAGTTGTTTATACTAGCACAAGGAAGAGCCATTGAAACAGGAGTAGAAAAACTCTCACCGGAATTAATCAAAAAGGTTGTTAAGGAAGACCTAAAGCTCGTACAACCAATGCTAAAGGCTCTGAAATCTGGTGTTGAAACAGAAATAGCAAAGTATGAAGATATCGTTTCCCTAGATATTAGAGAGTATATGCTGAATAAAATGCCAGTAATTGATATGAAGGCTAAAATAAAAGCTAAAAAAGAAAAAATTGAACAAGAACGTCAAGAGAAAGAAATAACAAAATTAGAAAAGTTAATTCTTTTGCTTATTAATTTAGATTTAAATGAACAGGAGGCAGAAACAGCTGCCAAATATGTATTAAATAAATCCTTTGATTTAACAATTGCAGATTTAATGAAAGAAGCATTGAATTATATCGAGAAAAAAAGAAATTTAAATAACAAAAGTAAGAATAATGTAGAAATAGATGAAAATAAACTACAATGCATTATTAATAATGGTAAAAAGAAAAAAATGGCTGCATATGAGGCATTAAATATTAAGGGATATATTAAAAACCCTTTAGAAGAATTGTATTATAGGGGTTAAAGATAATGTTAACCTTCTTTCCATATTTATATGAGGATGAATTGCTTTATAGTGCTATGGCTAGGTATCACATCCGTTCTTGTAATAGTGACTTTAAGAGTACTACTCGAGATTTATATGGCGATGCAAGAGCGTATATTATTCCAGATCTTCCATCTGGTTTAGAAGTCTTGCAGGGGAGACTTAAGTATTTTATGGAACTAGACATATACCAATGGATTGAGAAACATACATTATTTCATTACTATACTAACTTTATAGATGAAGGTATAAAAAATAAAGTTAAAAACGAAATGTTAGGAAATTACAGAAACGGAAATTTACACAGTTTAGTAGGACAAATTGCAGGTTCAGTAAAAGAACCAACATATTTTCGTTTTTGTCCCCAATGTTTACAAGAAGATTTAAATCATTATGGTGAATCATATTGGCGTACGTATCATCAACTACCGAGTGTTTTTATTTGTTTGAAACATAATATCTTGCTTCAAAATAGTTTTGCTCGTTTTCGACAAGCTAATTTAACAATTGTTGCAGCAACCAGAGAAGTTTGTAAGAGTGTTTCTAATAATAGGCAATACAAATTTTCTCATCAAGAAATCGAAATACTCACGCAAATTACGAGGGAAAGTTATAAATTAGTAACAGAAGATTATTTATATGATCTTAAAGAGTTACAGAACATCTATCATCATTTATTACGAAAAAAAGGCTATGTATCAATTAGAGGTACAATTAAACAGAGTAAATTAGCAAGAGATTTTATATCTTTTTTTGGGGAAAATATACTTTCGCTGATGCAGTCTATGGTGAAGTCAGATGAAAGTTGCTGGTTAAAGGCGATAACTAGAAAACATAGAAAATCATTTCATCCAGTTAGGCATATATTATTTATCTATTTTATGGGGGAATCTGTGGGTAGTATAAACGAGAAAAAAGATACATGTTACTATCCCTTTGGCAAGGGACCTTATTTGTGTTTAAACCCAGCAGCGAGTCATTATCTTAAACCAGTAATTACAAAAATAAGGATTTCAAGATGTTCCAAGACAAGAGACCCCATTGGTACGTTTGAATGTGAATGTGGGTTTATATATTCGCGTAGGGGACCAGATATGAAAACGGCAGACAAAATGAAAATTGGACGTATCAAAGCATTCGGGGATATATGGAAATCGAAATTAGAACAATATATTTTAGTTGATAAACTTAGTTATGGAGATTGTGCTAAATTACTAAAAGTTAATATTAATACGATTAGTAAATATTCCAAACAACAAGATATTTCTCAATTAAAAGCTACAAGGACTGTATCTTTGAATCAATATAAGGAAAGGTGGTTGGCGCTAGCCAAAGAGTATCCACTTCTCTCAAAAACAGAGCTTAGAAAGAAAAATCCTGCACTTTATATGAGTTTATACAGAGGTGATAAAGAGTGGTTAAGCTTGAATTCACCTGTTAAGGGCAGTCGAAAAAAAACTGAAGAAAGAATTAATTGGAAAGCTAGGGATAATGAAACTTTAGCTGAAGTTAAGGAAGCTATAAAGTCCCTATTAACTAATGAGAAATTTATTCGTATTAGTATAGGGAGTATAGGAAAAAGAATAGAAAAGAAACCTTTGTTGGAAAAACATATGGATAAATTACCTAAAACAAGAGCTTATATCTCGCAGTTTGTAGAATCAATTCATGATTTCCAAACTAGAAAAATTAAATGGGCAATCAAAGAAAGTATAGCGCAGGGAGAAGAAGTACGGGAATGGAAAGTATTACGTAAAGCAGGTATAAATAAAAAAAGTCTTAAAGGGGATTTATATGATACCTTTTTTTCCAAGAATATATGAAGGTGAATTGTTTTATAGTATTCTTGCTCGATATCATCGATACTCTGGTAATGTTGAGGCTATAAAAACGATTAGAGATCTATATGGTATGGATAATGTAAGAGTTTATTCTCACGTTGTTAGAAAATTAAATATACTGTACGAGAGAATCAAAATTTTTAATATACCTTCCATAGAAGAGTTGATAGCTAAACATACTTTTTATTTCTATTATACGAATTTTAAAGGAATTAAAACTAAAGATTCTTTAAAGGAAGTTATGTTAAATGGTGAAGAGAATGAAATGAATCGTGTAGTGGGGATAAAACACAATGTTTATTTTAAGTATTGCCCACATTGTACAAGAGAAGATATAGAAAACTATGGTGAAACATATTGGCGCTTACAGCATCAAATATTTGGTGTACAGGTGTGTTTGAAACATAATGAAACTCTCTGTGACAGTGATGTTTCTTGGAGTAATAGGGGAAGAAAGAAAGGTTTTCGAGAAATAGAGGCTGCGACTTTAGAAAACTGTCCTATTAGTAGAAAGGGTATTGTCTTTTCTGATGAAACAAAATATAAGCTAGTGATGATAGCAGAAGAATTAAAAAAAATGGCAAGTAGTGATTATAATATTAATCCTGATACTATTTCTGATATATATCGTTATGTTTTATTTAGAAAAGGATATATGAAAGGAAAGGTTGTTAATATTAAAAAACTGTATCGTGATTTTACTAATTACTATGGTCAAAGTTTATTGGAGTTATTAAATTTGACCTTCAATTCAAATAAAAGAAGTAATTGGGTAATTAGTATTTTGAAGCGGGGGAGACAAACCTTTTCTCCTGTGCAACATGCATTAATTATTATTTTTTTAGGAGAGAAAATAGATACCATAAACCAATATAATGACCAGGAATATTCCTCGTTTGGTAAGGGACCATATCCTTGTTTAAATCCATTTGCTAGACATTATTTAAACAGTACAATTGATACGGTCAATTTAAGTATGGATCAGCGGGGGAACTGTATAGGTATATTTGAATGTAAATGTGGATTTAAATTTTCTTGTTTATTAAAAGAGTATAATAATCAAAAACAATTTATTGTTCATCAAATTATAGATATAGAACAAAGGTGGGTTGATTATTTTGAATTATTGGCTAACGGGAATTTAAAACAAGAGGATCTTTTTTGTTTAGATGAGAGTGTTATAACATTAATGCAAAAAAGATATTTGATTTATATTCAGAATAAAAAAAGAAAACTTAGTGGTAAACCTTCTGCTGAAAAAGTTGAAAAGTATAGAAGAGAGTGGTTAAGATATCGAGAAAGATATCCTGATTTTACGGTGAATAAGATCAGGTCTTTTGCTGGAGGAGTATATACCTTTTTATATAGATACGATCGTGATTGGTTATATGAAAACACAATTTATATAGAAAGAAGCATCGCTAAGAGAAATAATTGGGCGGAAATAGATAAAAATTTGTTGATTGAAGTTCAAGAGGTAATTAACAAAATTAAAAACTATAATGGTTACCCAATTAAAGTTACTAAACATAGCATCAGGAGAGAATTATCTCGTGATATAGGAGCGTATACATTAAAAAATTGTCCGTTAACAGCAGAATTTTTAAAATTAAATGTGGAGTCTGTAGAACAGTTTCAAATACGAAGAATTTATTGGGCTGTAGAGAAGCTAATCAATAATAATGAAGATGTTGTGAAGTATAAAATTAGAAAAATAGCTCGATTATCAGATAATATTTCCGACGAAGCAAATAATGAACTATCAAAAATTATTAGTAATAAATAGAGGATATATTTTTGAGCGAAGGGATAAAAGAATCTACAAATTTGTAGATTCTTTTTGTGATTGGTTTTATTTATATCTGAGTTGCAAGTTAACTAAATTAGATGTGCTTTGTAATGCTTTATTTTATAGTGGTTTCAGAAAGTGTTTTTCCATTAAAATAACCCAGAAATAGGGAGGGTTTTTCTTAGCGCATATTTTCGTTAACATTTGTTTGGTACTTCTAATAGGGATAACAATTAAAAGTGAAAATAAGATTTCATCTTAAATCATCATATAACTAGTAGAAAAATTCTAAAATCTATATTAAAGTAAAGGGGCAGTGGATATGCTTATATCGTATAGTTGATTCAGAAGGGAATACAACTAAAATTACTATAGTTGTAAGCTTTATTTTATTAGAAAGAGAAACTGTGTATTAGATATCTCCAGGCTAAATAATTTTGAGAGGAGATAGTATCATTTTAAACTAAAGAATTAAAGGTGTGTGAATTAATGTACAGTGAAATGTTAAAAGGAATACTAGAAGGTTGTATTTTGCACATTCTTGCAAAAGAAGAGACTTATGGATATGAGTTGAAAAGTAAGTTAGATTCATTTGGTTTTTTATTTGTAAGTAAAAATAGTATATATCCATTGTTATTACGCCTTCAAAAGGAAGAATTAATTGTCGGTCAAATGAAAAAATCTTTAGCTAGTGGACCGGATCGTAAATACTATCAATTAACCTCAAAAGGATTAGAGCGTTTAAAAGTTTTTTATAATGATTGGTCATTAGTTTCTGGAGCTGTAAATTGTTTAATTAATGATGTAAGTGCAGTTAAAATAAACCAATAAAACCGTAGTATATAAATACTACGGTTTTATTGGTTTTTTGGACTTTATTTACATTATATATAAAGTTATGTTTTGATAACTTCTAACTGTATTGATTATTACTTTTAAATAATGTTAATTTAAAAGTAATTTTTGGCTGTAATACTTGATAAACAAGATAAATAGTTTGACTTATTTGAAAATACTGTAACATCAATGTTTCCAACTAATATGCAATATTGCATATTAGTTGGAAAACTATTTCTTTTTAGTTTAATTTTATGATATTATCAATCACGAAATACTAATATACTAATTTATTTGAAAGGAAGTTATTTTATGAAAATTAAAAAAGTATTAGCAGGTACATTAGGTTTAGGAGTGGTAGGTTCTGTACTAGCACTTGATCAATTCTCTGGTGGTGGTCTTGCCAATTTAACACTTCAGTATGATATTAGCGCAGCAAATGCAGGTCGAATTGTTAGTGCTATTGAGTGGGCTTCTGATATGAGTGCGGTTATTAGCTTAGCGGGAGCAATTTTAGGAGCTGGAATCGGTGCTGCAGCTATCTCAGCGGCAATTGCTATTGCGAAGAGAAAACTTCTTAAAGAAGGTAAAAAAGCAGCAGTATTATACTAAAATTTGTGTATTAACAAAAGAGAGTTATCAAGAATATACTTGGTAACTCTTTTAATTATATTGTATTGGAGATTTATGAATGGAAAATATACAAACAGCAAGTAGCTCAGACGTAAGTGGTATAAAGTGGAGCGATTTTTTTATTAACCCTAAAAGATTTTTTGAAAATGTAAAAGTAAAGCCAAATGTATGGAAGCCTTTTATTCTTGCGACTATTCCGATCATATTAATGTATATGATTATAGTACCTAATATGATGGATATCTTTACAAGTCATTTTTCAGAATTAAATATTGGAGTATCGAGTCGAATTAAATCTCTGATGTATATATTGATATGCTCATTTTCAATATTTCAGACTGTCATGACTTTATTCCTAGGGGCAATAATCTTGCATCTAATGTGTATCCCAATGTTAGGAAAAGGGAGTATAAGACAAACAACTTCACTGTTTATGTTTGTTAGTATTCCAAGTGCAATTAAAGCCATAGGAATTATAATGATTAGTTTAGTTATGGGGTCTGATTTTTCTGAATTTGTTAAAGGGTTTTTGGTTGAAAAGAATTTTTATTTAAGCCTCTTTGATCCCTTCTCGATATGGACGACCTTACTAATTATTATTGCATTAAATGTTATCCATGAAATTTCTTGGATAAAGGCTTCGATAATTTCTATCCTTCTTTTTGTAATTAAAATATTAGTATCTTAAGTATCTTATGTAATTAAGATACTAATATTTAATTGCTTTTATTATAAATATTTGGTATAGAGGTGAATACTTCATTGAGGAACATTCTTAATTACATAAGAATATTTTGGGTAATCTATCTTGTCGACTTAACAAGACTAGTCAATCGCTTTATTTCTGTAGTACCTAGTAATTTAATAAAGGGAAAATCAAAAAAATATATATTAATTGCAATTACTGTTTTTGTAACCTTAATGTTCATTTCAGTAATTGCTTTTATTTGCCTGCTGTTTGAATTACTCTCTAAGGATGTACTAAATGAGAGCATAGTTCTACCTGTTATAAGTAGCATTGTTTTATTTCATTTTATTTCTGGATGTATTGGTACTATACAATCTTATGAACGTGCAATACAACCAGAAGATTTCGAAATTATAGTTCGTAGCCCTACACCTAAATTTCTTTTTATTATTAATCGTTTTGTTTCAACCAAAATATTTAATATGGTGTTTTTGATTATTTTTATAGTTGAGCCTGTATGTATAGCATCTACTTGGATATTTGGAGAAAATGTACTTTTATTATTATTTGGACCTATAGTTACATGTCTATATTATATTTTTTACCTGGGGTTCACCGGTATAATAGGGTTTTATGGTTACAAAGTTATTCGTCAGTGGAACTTAACAGCTATTCGAATAGTTAGCAATGTCATTTTTATTATTGTAATGGGATGTATTCTAGCTCTTTCTGTTTTCTGGTTATTTTTTAATAAGGAACTTACCATAGAGGTTTTATTTGATTTTGTAACAGGAGTATCAAAGAATATAATGATTCCAACTAACTGGTATGTTTATTGCCTGGAATCATTAATTGAAGGTAATCAAATTACATTTTTAACTTGGTTCGCCGTATTGATAATTTGCTCTATTTTAGTTTTTAGCTATTTTTTAAGGTTAACAAAATATGCAGATATAAAACCAATGTTTAGTCTTGTAATGAATGGAACAGTGAAGAGTAATTTTTGGATTTATAAATTATGTGAAAATCTAGTTGCTAAAAGCGCATCTAATTATAATTTTATCTTAAACAAAGATATAAAAAGCCTGATGAGAGTAAGCGAAATGGTACGTTATCGTTTATTGAAAATGTTTTATGTGATTGCTTTTATAATCGGTGGTGTAATGGGGTTAGGGATTATTTGGCAAAAATTTAATGTCGGGTACTGGGGAGTAATATTTATTAGTATCCTGCTATCTAAACTATTCTGTTCATTTTTAGGAGAAGGTTTATTACCAATAACATCTATCGATTCAGAGAAAAACAACATTAATCTATTTTTACATAGAGGAGTACAGCCACAAAAGCTATTTTGGTCAAAATTAATATTACATGTGTGCTGTCTATTGGTATTTAATCTTGGATTTATCATAATTGCATTACCATTTTTCACTTTTTCTATAGGCATGATTATTACATGCTTATGTTTAATTTTTATATTTTCTATAACATATGGATGTATTCAAGTAGGAGTAACAGCTATTTATCCTAAATTTGATTGGGAACACTATTTTGAAATTGGAAGATCAAGGCGGGCAGTGTGGCTTGGTAATATATTGTCTACTATTTATTTGATGTTGATATTACAAGGAGCTGGAGGACTCTTAGCTTTGTATCATTTTAATTGTATTTCACTTTTAATAATGCAGTGCTTATTAATAATTTGGTACTTAGTTATAGGCGGAATTATGGTATCAATTAGTCTTGCGTTGATTAATAAGAAAGGAACTAAACATTGGGAGGGAATTCGTTGAGCTTATTAATTTTGAGAGAAGTTGAAAAATCTTTGGGCGAAAGAAAAATACTAAAAAAAGTTTCTTTAGAAATTAATGAAGGAGAAATTTATGGTATTTTAGGACCAAATGGAGCGGGGAAATCAACTTTACTTCGTGTTATTGCAGGGTTAACAAGTATAGATGAAGGAAAAATCGAAGTGGCTGGATATTCATTAAGCAAATATCCAAGTGAATATAAAAAAATGTTAGGATATGTACCAGATATTCCATTTTTATATGGTTATTTATCAGGAAGGGAATACTTGAACTTCTTGGGTGATTTATGGGAAATTGAACGGGAGAGAAAAGGGAAATTAGTAGAAGAAAATCTCAAATTAGTGGGACTACTAGAGAATGCAGATGCAATGGTTACAACTTATTCCCATGGTATGAAGCAAAAACTAGCAATAGCGGGTGCTTTAATAACAAAACCACGTGTATTAATTTTAGATGAACCTATGACAGGATTTGATCCACCAAGTGCAAAATTTATGAAGGATTTTTTGAAAAATTATGCTAAAGAAGGAAATGCAGTAATAATTACAACACATATATTAGAATTGGCACAACATTTTTGCAATCGAGTTGGTGTATTAAGCGATGGAAATCTTAATGTTGAATATAATGATTTAGAGAATTTAAAGAAAGATTTCGAAAGTTTAGTTGTCTCATCTATGGAGGGAATAAAATGAAGACTATTTTATATAGGAATAGGGTCGTTTTTATTATCTCAATATTAATTTATTTTGTTAGTTTTACCATAGGTATATTTTATCCGGATTTTATTTCTATTTTTAGTAGCAATAAGCATGTCGAATTAGAATATAAAAATCTTGTAATAAATAATTTGAATTCTATCTTCGCAATAATTTTGGGTTTTTTCTCATTCGGTTTCATAAGTATTTTCTGGCTTATTGCCAATGGAATGATAGTAGGCATGGTAGTTTCCTCTGCTTTAATGAATAATATCCCTTGGCATGAAGTATGTCTTACTATTTTGCCCCATGGAATTTTAGAGATACCTGCACTGATTATTGCAGGTGCTGTGGGATTTAAAAGTTCAGATTGGTTAATTACAAAAATGTTAGGAACACCTAGGAGAAATGTTATCAAAGATTCTTTGATATTAATCATGGTTTCAGTGCTATTTATACTTATTGCTGGATTTATTGAAGCTAATATTACACCAATTGTAACTAAAACCTAGAGAAAGGTGATTGAAAAATGTTTCAAAAAATAAAAGATAGTAGGATACGTCGCCTCCTTGTTGCAACACTTTGTTCATTTGGGGCTACAGTGTTTGTATTATTTAGTAAATTAAAAGGGTTACTATTGTTAATTAAATGGGGGAAAATAGGGGGTACCATAATTAGTATGTTTGCATCTATGTGGGCGTACACATTATTGTATCCTTGGCAATTTGCAATTGGTTTGGTCTTATTAATTTTTATTCACGAGTTGGGACATGTTGGATTTGCTAAATATAAGGGAATACCAATTACAGCACCTACTTTTATTCCTTTTTTAGGAGCTTTTGTGATAACAAAAAGAAAGGAATTATCTTTAGAAGAAAAAGCATTTATTAGCTATGGTGGACCATTAATTGGATTTATAGGCGGATTAATATTTTGGGGTATTGCAACTTATCTAGGACAGGAATGGATGCTAGCGGTCTTAAATCTATTTTTATTAATAAATTTAGTTAATTTCTTTCCATTTAAGCCTTTGGATGGATATTGGGTTTTAAAGATAGTTGGCTATAAGAATAGCATAATCCAGAAAACATTATTTGGTTTGTTTATCTTATTAGGTTTTGGTTTAAGTATTTATTTTAAAAGCTGGACTGTATTCATTATATATGTACTTCTTTTAATAGAAACTTGGGCAAACAAAGAAGGGGACAAAAATAAGGTATCTTCACAAAATAAATTGATAGTATCAAAATCAATATTTTTAGATAAAAATGTGATGATTCCAGGAAAAAAAAGAAAGATTTCTTTAACTTATAAATCAGAAAATGATACAGATACAATTGATATTTATTATCCAGGCGTAGGATTAATTGGAACAATTCAGGAGAAAAATAAAGAAATCAATATGTTTAAATTAACATCAACTGTACCGCATGGAGAACAGTTGTTATTAACGATAGAAGGAGAAGTTAGTAAAATTGATTTAAATAATGTTATTCCAATTAAGACTCAATGGGGATATGCTGTTTCTTATATCAGTTTAATATTGATTCAATCTGTTTTCTTATACTATATTCATGGATAGGTAGATTTCTACATAATATTTTAAGGAGATTGATTATGTTATCAAGTAACGTTCAGGGTTCTGCTAAAAAGAAAAGAATGATTATTTTTGGTGTTATTACATTATTTTCTATTGTTATAGCAGTTAATCTTTTTATTATGCAAGGCAAGAAGAAGGGGGCATCAACATCTGCTGATGCTGTAAGCTTTGAGAAAGTAACGGAGCGAAAGCTTAATAATACGAAGTTAATTTCTGGTCAGGTGAAACCTGGGAATATTGAAAGTTTTTATGCGGATCCGACTAAAGGAAAAGTGAAAGACATTGAGGTAAAAGAAGGACAAGAGGTAGAGAAAGGTACGAAGTTATTCTCTTATGATAATGAAGAGATTAATCTTCAAATGAAGCAAGCTGAGCTTGATCAGAAGATGGCAGATATGCGTTATGATCAAGGAAAGAAGAAGATTGATTCGTTGAAGAAAGAAATTAAGAAAGCGAAAGATAGCGGAGCCGGGAAAGAAGTAACAGATCCGATGGAAGAGCAAGTAAGTGAGTTAGAGATAGGGCAAAAAACAATTGACCTTGAGAAAGAAAAAGGAAAGCTACAAAAAGAAGAGTTAAGTAAAAAGCAGAAAGAGCTTACGATTTATAGTAATTTTGCTGGTGTTGTTCAAAAGTTAGATAAAGATGCGGCACAAAGTTCATCTCAAGCGTTAGGTGGTCAAGGGAAAGCATTTTTACAAGTAGCGTCTAAAGATCCATTCCAAATTCAAGGGACGTTAACAGAACTTCAGAAGTCACAAATTCAAAAGGATCAAACGTTTACTGTAACTGCGAAAGCAAATAGTAAGCAGAAGTGGACAGGTAAGATTACAGAGGTAAGTGAATTCCCAACGAGTGCAGAGATGGCTCAAGCTGGTGGTATGGGTGAAACGACTCAAAATATGTCTCAATATACATATAAAGCAAGCCTTGATAGTCAAGATGGCTTATCCCCAGGTTATCACGTTTCTTTACAAGTAAGTTTAGAGAACAAAACGATGATCGCTGTTCCAAGTAAGAGTATTGTAGAAAAGGGCGATGACACATTTGTTTATATTGAAGAGAAAGGAAAACTTCATAAGCAAAATGTGAAAAAAGGCGCTACTGATGGAGACTGGACAGAGGTTGTTGAAGGTCTGGTAGTGGGGCAAAAGGTGGTTAAAGATCCTTCCGACAACGTGTATGACGGAATGGAAGTGAAAGAGAAATGATTACGTTAAATCATATTGCTAAAACGTATTATCAAGGGAAATTGGCAGTGCCGATTTTGCACGGTATTAGTTTAACGATTCAGAGCGGTGAATTTGTTTCGATTATGGGACCATCTGGTTCTGGTAAATCAACGCTTATGAATATTATCGGTTGTTTAGATCGTCCAACAGAAGGCGAATATATACTGAATGATGTGAATATCTTAACAGCAGACGAGTCAAAGCTTGCTTTAATTCGTAATGAATATATTGGCTTTGTATTCCAGCATTTTAATTTACTACCTCGTCTTTCCGCAGTGGAAAACGTTGAGCTTCCGCTCGTATATGGTGGCGTGAAGAAAGTGGAGCGTCGCAAGCGTGCTTTGGAGGCGTTAGGTAAAGTTGGATTGGCAGATCGCGTGCATCATTTACCAAATGAGTTATCAGGTGGACAGAAGCAACGTGTAGCGATTGCGAGAGCGATTGCGAATAACCCAACGTTCATTATGGCCGATGAACCGACTGGTGCACTTGATACGAAGTCTGGTGAGCAAGTTATGGATATTTTCACGAAGCTTAATGCAGAAGGCACGACGATTGTTATGGTTACGCATGAAGAGGAAGTAGCAGCGTATTCTACCCGCCGCATTGTACTGCGAGATGGGAAAGTTACAGAAGATAGAAGGTGTGCGGTATGAGTTTACTAGATAGTATAAAAATTGCCTTGTCTTCTATTTTAGCTCATAAACTACGTTCTGCTCTTACGATGCTCGGAATTATTATCGGTGTAGGCTCAATTATTACTGTTGTAGCGATTGGACAAGGTGGGGAAGTAGCCTTAAAATCACAATTTGTTGGCTCAGGGAATCAAACCGTTCCTATTCGTTATAGTCCTGATATAAATGATCCTTTTAGTATGGATATGCCTGAAATGCCAAAAATAACAGAAGAAGATATTTTTGAAATCAAGAAGATCCCAGAGATTGCACATATCGTAACAACAAATTCCAGTATGGAATCTCTGGATATTGAAGATAAAAAAGAAATGGTGAATATTACAGGATTAGACAATGAGTACTTCACGGTGAATAAAGTGAAAGTAATCAAAGGACGTTCGCTGCAAGAATTAGATGTGGATCAAGGTAATAACGTTGTCATGATTAGTAAACAAATGGAAGAAAAGGTATTTAAAGATGAAAATCCAGTCGGTAAAATCATTGAAATGAAAGGTCAACCGATGCAAATTATTGGTGTCTATAAATCAGATAATGAATTTATGGGAATGGGATCATCGGAAGCACTCATTCCAATTTCATTATGGCCAACACTGTACGGAAAAGATGAAATTCAAAATATTTCTGTTCAAGCAAAAAATGTAGATGATTTAGAGAGTGCAGGTAAAAAAGCCGCGGATGTTTTAAATAGTCGTAAACCGAGTGATGCAACAGGTAAATACGAAGTAATGAATTTAAAAGAAATTCAAGAAGGTATTTCAAAGATGACGGGAATTATGACAATGATTATTGGTGGCATTGCTGGTATTTCATTAGTCGTTGGGGGTATTGGCGTTATGAACATCATGCTCGTATCTGTAACAGAGCGCACGCGTGAAATTGGTGTACGTAAAGCACTTGGAGCAACACGTAGTAAAATATTATTGCAATTCTTAATTGAAGCAGTTATGTTAACGCTTCTTGGTGGTTTAATTGGTATTGGTCTTGGATATGGCGGGGCATATATTGTTTCCACATTTGCCAAATGGCCACCGCTTGTTTCATGGGAAGTTGTTGTTGGAGGTGTATTATTCTCTATGACACTCGGTATTATTTTTGGATTAATTCCAGCGAATAAAGCTGCAAAATTAGATCCAATCGAAGCACTTCGCTACGAATAGTTTACTAGAGTAGTAGAAATAAGTACCTTTATTATTCATACATATTGTTTGAATTATCCTTGTAAGAGGATTATATAAATAGAAGGAGGCACTATAATGGAAGCAAATATTAATACACAAGATGTAGGTGCGAAAAGGCCATCATTATTTGGAATGATTACATCTCCTAGCTTACAATTTGAAAGAATGAAAACAAATAAGAAAGTTTGGGGTATGTTCCTCTTAGTAGCAATGTTACAAGGGCTCCTAGGTGGTTTAAGTGCGTATGTTATACATTCTTCACCTGAGATGTTAAAAATGAAAGAAGAACTAGGGGAACTGGCTGGACAAAGTTCACTTACATCAGAAGTTATTTCTGGAATTGGATCAAGCTTTGCTAGTGCGATGATTGGAACACTCTTCATAGCAGCTATTTATAAAATTTTCATGATATTCCTTGGTAATGATACGACTTATAAAACTTTATTAAATATTGTAGTCTATACAAATATTATCCTTATTATTGGTGGACTTATTAATACAATTTTAAGTTTAGTCTTTGGTAGTGGAATGACCCAATATACGAGTTTAGGGTTATTATTTACGGAAGGTACATTTGCATATGGAATTGGTAATACAATTGAAATATTCTCTGTATGGAATTTAGTCTTAATTTGGCTCGGATTATACATTACAGCTGGATTAAGCAAAGTGAAAGCATCAATTCCAATTATTATTCTATTCATTATTAAATCGGTATTCTTAGCGGCAATCATTGTATTAATAGCGAAGTTTCTACCAGGTATGCCAATGTAAATAAATTATGTTTACTATAAAATGTAGTAAAAGATTTGTAACATTATTAACCGGTCCCCTAACTTACAAGGTACCGGTTAACTTTTGTTCGAATTGCGTTTAAACGTACAATTTTCTTTTTGATATGATGTCCCTGGTTTAGAAACCATACTTGGTTATACAGGGGTATTATCCGTATATTGTAAATTTTTATTTGGTGAGTAACAATTTATTTTGAATGTATGACTATGTTGTAACTTAATTTAGTTTTCTTTATATTTACCTGTTTTATGTAATGTATAACTATGTTGTAAGTATTGTCAGGTATGATAAGACATAACACATTTTATAATGTATGACTATGTTGTAATGAAACAGTTGTAGATTTGAAATAAAGTCGTACCGTTTTGAAGTTATATAGAGGTAGGTTTAGAAAGATACAAAGATATTATAAATAAAATAATTCAAGATTAGGCTATAGTTTATTTTCACAATAAATAATAAGGATAAAAATGCTTCCGTACATGGAAGCATTTTTGTATTTTGTAATATTTTATTATCTATACTCAGTATGTTCAGAGACTTACGATCCCAAAAATAATCTTAAAATCACTACGGCTTTTCTTTGTTTTTTTTATGCCTTCTTTAGAATCAATGATAAGTACTGTTTTTCTTATCCAGATTCTAATATATACTGATTGAAATTTTATTGGATAGGAGATCCCTTTTTCTTCGATTTCGCTACCATCACTAAGTTCTGTTTCTGTTCGCAAAAACCATTTATTACCTATTCCGATCTCTATAAATTTCAACTTTAAACTGTGCCTCCTGTCTATTAAATAATGAATTGATACTAGTCCCCATTAGAGTTTAACTATATTTTATTACTTTTAAGCTGTAGCTACTACACTTATTAGATATAAATTTTAAGAACAGTAGAATAAATTATTTAATTAAAGTTAATTCCAGACTTATACTTCCCTCAAAATATTTTATTATAGTAATGATTCTCCATATCAAATAGATTTACATTAAATTAAAGATAGTTACACTCCTTAACATTGTTGTAATATAAAAAAGAATTAATTTACATTAAATTTAAAATATTTACATTTTCTGAACATTATGTTAATGGAAAAGTGTTGTTTTTCAATTAAATGGGTTTTAAGGTAATTTATTTAATGTGGTTAAGGAGGAAACAATGTCAATAGTTATATTAAACAGGGTATCGAAAAGTAACAAAAATTATGCGGAATGGTTAAAAGAATCAAAAGAAAAAATCTATCTTTTAAATCATCAAGAAACAGTTGCCACTTTTGCAGATACTAACTTGCTAAGAAAAGGATTTAATAATTTTTTCAACTAATGGATTAGTTGATTATGAGGTAGTAGAAATACATAAAAATGACCCAATCAAGGCTCTTATTGCTTTAGAAGAGGGCGAAATAATTAGGGCAGGGTATTTAAGAGACTACCTAAATATTGAAGGTCAAAAATTAAACAGTGCACTGCATTTTAGAGATAAATATTTAATGAAGATTTGATAGCCTATATAAGGCAAGCGAAAGGGAATGAAACTTCTTTCGCTTGCCTTTCTGGTAAACTATCTACTACTAGGCTGAGCAGTTGTATAATTATTGGGTGATTTAGAAATGACATTAAATTGTGATTTAGATAATTTTAATCAAACTGTGGTGCGTATACCTCCGTTTATAGTGAACTTTGGGCATTTAAATTACCAGAAATATATTATTTGAAGGATGATAAAATCCATAATATATTTTCTTATAATCAATTCCGCCAATTATTTAAATTAGCTTATGGATACGATATCTAGAGAAAGAGGGTTCTGTATGTTTGCAGTTAATGTAGAAGGACTAATTATTAAAGACAGTAAATTATTGATAGGTAGAAGAAGTTTAAATGAAGAGCATGCTGGAGGTAAACTTTCTTTAATTGGTGGTACAGTAGAAAAAGAAGGAAACTCCAATGATATTTTAGAAAATAATTTAAAGCGAGAAATAATGGAAGAGACGGGGTTGGAAGTTAGTAATTTTAAATATGTTAATAATACTTCTTTTGTCACACAATCTGGAATAAATGTAATCAATATTGTTTTCTCCTGTGAGTGGGTATCAGGGGATGCTGTTGTTAAAGATAGAGATGAGATTTCCGAGTTAATTTGGATGACTTTTGATGAAGTTATAAACAATAAGAACAGTCCATTTTATTTAGTTAATAGTGTTAAAATAGCAAAACAGGATAAAATACTAAAATGAACAAAAAATATATTAGTTTTGGGGAATATCTATAAAGTAAAGGATTATCTGGATTATGATAATTATAATTATCATTTAATCACGTCCTATTTTGATATCTCGCAGCTTTCAAATGAACTGAAAAATTCTATTAAATATCACGCGATAAGTACAAATGATACTTTTGACGTTTCTTGTTTTGAGAATAAATTCGATAGTATTTTAGTTACCAAAGAAATAATTGAACATTTTGGAAATATAGAGGCTATTATATCAACAAATGAAGCAACAGTGGTTGTTGCTTCAAAATTAAGGGGTATCCTAAATATAAATAAAGGATTGGTCAGTCCTAACGCTATCTTTCTCAGAGATAAAATAAAAATGAAAGAACGTTTAAAAGATACTGTACCTCTTGCAGATTTTTCAGAAATCACAAAAGAGGATTATCAGACTATAGTTGAACAATTCATAAAGAAATACAAAAAAAATAGTTATTAAACCTTCTAACCAAGCTGGAGGCTGTGGTATAAAAATTGTATCAGACTATCAAGATGCAATAAATCACATAAACGAACTTTTTGATCAAAGTGATAAGATTAGTGTTGAACAATATATAAGTGGTACTATTATGCACTTTGATGGCATTATAAAAAATGGTATATTAGTAAATTTTATGGTTTGCAAAAAGGTAGGTACAGCATATGATTATATAAATAATAATAATGTTCTATCCACTATAGTAGTTTCAGATAGCGAGTTAATAAATAAAGCCAAAGAATTCACTATAAAATGTTTTGAACAATTTGATATTCAAAATACAGTTTTTCATTTGGAAGTAATTTATTATGAAAATAAATTCATTTTCTTGGAAATAGCTGGTAGACCTCCAGGTGGAAATATTGTGAATTTATATAATTATGCTTACGAATTTGATTTTCACAAACATTCTTATTTTCTAGATTTAAATGAGACTATACCAAATATTTATTTTCAAAATGATTTTGCATTATCTTTAATCCCTGTTCCTAACCTCAAAGAATACACAATTAAAAACGTACGAGGGATCGATAACTTACCTATCAATATAGTTAATATTACTTTCAAAGGGATAGGTTCAAAAAATCAATATCGGCTATTTGATCCTTTCGATAGTATCTGTCAAGTATATTTTACTTGGGAAAGTGAAAAAGATTTGACTAACACAATTGCTTATATTGAAAATAACATCAAATTTGAATGTCTTGAACATTTGCAGTGAAAAGTACAAAAGCGCACAATACAAAAAGTGCGCTTTTATGCTTTACTAATATCCATTAAATACAAAAAAATTCTATTCAAAAATAGAGGGTGATTATTTTGATTTTTCGGAATTTGAATCATAACTTAAAAATTCGACTTTTAACAAGCTTCTTACAAAATTCTATTATGTTTAGTATTATTCCGTTTATGTCTTTATATTTGTCTGCTTATATGGGAGTTATAGCTGCGGGTATCTACTTAATTATTGCAGTAGTAGTTAATTTTTTAGCTTCTTTAATCGGGGGGCATATAAGTGATGTATTTTCAAAAAAGGAATCATTTTAACTAATTCTTATGTAAATGTATTGGTATTTTTATCAATGACTATTTGTATCTATACTGAACAAAGATTAGTTACTTTATTCTCAATTTTGTTTATATGTAGTCAACTAATCTATGGTATTATGAAGCCGGCTCAAGACGCTATTACTATAGAATCTATCACCGAAGAAACAAGAAAGGAATATTCTGTAATACAATACTGGATTAATAATTTATCCATGGCTTTGGGGATAACAATTGGCGGTGCTGTATATAATAATTATAAATCAGAATTATTTATAACAGCTACGGCGATACTATTAATAAATAGTATTATTATAAAATTGTTTTTACAAGACATTAATATTAATAAAATTCATAAAAGTAATGAATCGTTTTTAATAAATACACTGAATAGCTATAAAGAAGTTTATAAGGATAAATCATATGTAAATTTAGTTTTAGGATTGGCATTTGTTATGATGGCCGAGCTATCAATGTCTTCTTATAGTGGTTAGACTAAAGGAGGATTTTACAACAGTAGGATTCTACGGTTTTTCAATTGATGGTGTAAAATTATATTCTATTTTAATGATAATAAATACTTTTATCGTTATTAGTATGACTTTTGTATTTTCAAGAATTTCACAAAAGATGAGTCCAAATCAATCAATAACGATCGGTGTGTTATTATATATATCAGGGTATTCAGTAATGGTCATATCATCTAATATTTATATATTAATAGTTTTAATGGTAATTGCAACAATTGGAGAATTATTATATGCCCCTGCTTACAACTCAGAAAGGATTAGAATTATTCCTATAGATAAAAGAGGGGCCTATTCAGCAGTTGCTGGATTTTCTAATAAAATTGGTAATATGTTATCAAAATCAGCTTTAATCATTAGTGCGGTCTTAGCTCCTAATTTTATTGCATTATATATTTTTCTTACAGGAATTATTGGTTTGTTCTTGATTTCTAATAGTTTATTTAATAATAAAAGTATTAATTACCTCGAAAATGATCAAACTTTTTTATAAAAATCAAACTTATATCTGCTGAATAAAAATCCATTGTGATCAAACTTTTTTCAAAATGGACTTTTATTTTTGACCATAAAATGAGGGCTCATATGGCATTTTTGATCGTACTTTATTCCAAAGCTACAATATTCAATGGTATTTTAACATAAGTTATCCAATATATGTATAATTTGATCGAGTTATATCTAAATATTAATATTTCTTTGCTTTAGAGTGTCTCTCTAATGCCTTATAAATTGAAGGTTAGAAAGTGTAAAAGAGATATTAGGATTGTTTCTCATTACTGAATAAATGCTTTTTTGAAATGAGGATATTATACTAAATATAAAAAGGCACGAAAGGGGATTAGGACTTGCAAACATATACATGGAATCTAGGTGATGCATCACTAACATTTCACAACGGTACTATGGTTCCATTTCAAAAGGGGGAACTTGATACTACGACTCGTGACATGATGTATTTTTATTACGATGTTCTTCTACAAGTACGGCAGGAAACACGTCGTATCTTGGGCCGTAATCATCCAACAGCACATTATATTACGGACGCGATTCATGCGATGATCCATCATCCAACAAAGACAGAAGGGTAATTGTTAGAACATACAAGAAGTATTCCTGATTATTTCCGTAAAGCCTGGTATCATCAAATGGAAATTGCTGATTTATTCTGGCGAGATATGTTTATTCGTCTTGAAAAGTATCAGTATGAGGTAAAGAAATCATATGAAGAAACGGTAACAGAAACTACAGAATATAAAATAGCCATTGGTTCCATACCAACTGATTCAGAATCCAATAGTAATTTTGTTTGGTATATTAATGGGGTAACGCAGGAGAAATTACAAGAACTTGCAACAGTCGTTCAGAATTTTACTGAGGATACTATCCAGCTATACGATCATGGCGTAGAAACAGAAATAAGATAACATAAGAATAGAGAACAAGTTTCGATTGTGCTTTTTAAAACTTGTTTCCTATTCTTGATTTAGTGTGAAGGTTATTTGTAATAATTCCATCAAACTTTAGTTTATACCTACATGAGAGTATGTTCATTATAGGACTGTTTACGTCTAAAATAGCGTTGTTTAATAAATGAAATTAATGACATTGAATTAAACTTTTTTTCGATATGTGACAGGATATTTAGATAAGTATCTATTTTATTGTTATAGCTTTCATTTTGTTTACTTAGATATGTGAAACACATCTCAGATATTTTACTTTCAGTATTTGTACAGAACTTATGAAATTCATTTCTTTCTACTTTTAGATTAAAGAAACCATTTTTTACGTTAAATCCAACTTTTGTATAAAAACCTATTAAATATTCTTCATCAAAGGCCGTACTAATCATTCCATTGAAGAGAAGTTCATAACCAGGATAGCTAAAATATGCCCATCTGTATATGGAGTATATCATAGCTGTTCCAACCCCAGTTCCAATATGTTTTGCATCTAAACTTGTAATAGTAATCTCAATTTTGTTTTCTGTTGGATCTTTTTGTATACGACATGAAGCAGTTCCGACCCTGGAGTTATTTACAAGGTCGTGAAATTGCATATCGAAGGAGATATACTGAAACTCACAACGTTCTTTAATACTATTAAACGAACATTTTAATTTCTGCCCATTGGTAGTCATTATGATCGGAAGTGTAGTCAACATAGAATAAATTACACCCTTTCTATATAATAGTTAATCCTGCGATTTGTGGACAGTGAAAATCCCGGCATAAAATTGGATGAAGTAAAGAAGTTAGGCGGGAGAACAACTGCTAGTAAAAGTCTGATGGATTCAGCTGAATATATGAGCTTAAAGGCATATAAGTCTAATTAAATATAATAAAATATAATAAAAAAAGAGCCATGTATTAGGTATGGCCCTTTATAAGTATTAAAATGTTTCTCCGTGTTCTCTCATTACGTAATGGATAGAGCTATCCTGTACTTTGGGTGCAAATGTTTCTCCGTGTTCAGCATTTTGTATTGTGTTGTTTGAAGTAAAACCAAAAACGGCTACTAATCCTAGAGTGATACCTAAAACTTGAATTACTTTCTTCATTATTTTAGTGCCTCCTTTTTACGTAGTTTTTCTTCGGCTTCGTGTGACTTAAAGAAATATTGGTTTGCTTTATCTTGCTGATTAGATGAGTAGAATTTTAAAGCCAATTGTTTAGAATAGTCATGAACGAACCCTAATAAACCTTCTTGTTCAAAGTACTCAATTCCTTCTGTGATTATATTTTCAGACTTTTCTGTATGTTCTTTTGAGTTTAGTGCGCGTAATATTAAGAAGTGATGTTTATATTCCATGTTATTGATACGATTGCATGCTTCTAACCCAGTTTCAATAAATTTTAATGACTCTTCTGTATTTCCAAGTTTGTAATTTTCTCTTGCAATAAGGAAAATAGCTTTATAACTCTTTTCTGGAGTATCAATAGCTGTTGTTAAGTTTCGTATAGCTGCTTCTGAAAGATCCTGTTCAGCATATAGAAAACCTAAATTATGTCTAATTTTAAGACCTAACATGGTATTGTGTTTTTTTGTAACGATATCTAAAGCATTAATAAAATATTCTTCCGCATATTCATATTGTTTAAGTGATGTACATGTTAACCCAAGGATATTCTTACAAGCTGCTATATTAAGTTCATATCCTGTTTTAGGTTCGAAGAATTTTAAAGCACGGTTTGCATACTTCACTGCTTTTAAAGGTTGTCTTACCTGATAGTAAAAAGCTGCTGCTTTATAATAGAATTCAGCTTTTTCAATCTCATTAGGGATATTTGCGATTAATTGTTTAGCTTTATCGAAATACTCACCAGCTTTTTTATATTCTCCAATTTCTGTGTTATGAATTGCTTTAAAGAAGTTATAGTAGTAATTCAAAAGTTCTTCACTTGGTTTATTAAAATCTTCAATTTTTTCAAGAGATTTCTTAGAGCCTTCATAATCCTTGTTTAACATATTATGTCTAAACTCTAATAAAGAGTAGTATAAAAGCACGTTTTGGTTTTCCTCAATTTTATCAATCTTATTTTTTATTTCTCCAAATAAATGAGTTGATTGTTCATGATCAAGTTCGCGTATAGAGTCATGCCAGTTACTTAAAAGCTCTGTAATTTCACTTAATGTTACTGTTGCTGCTCCCATATAAAACCCTCCTATTATATATTGTGCGATTTCTCATTATTGTATCAAAATTGTTAATATTTAGGTATCTAGAAAAATATTTCTCAACTATTTTCTATTGACTTCTTCGGAAAAAAAGTATTGTTTTCGAGTTTTTTAGACTGTAACATCTATGAATAAAATCAGGGGATTTTCTTATAAAGATTATTAACCATAGCAGAATGAAGAGCAGGATAATTAAAAATGACCTAGTTTTGACATTTACGCCTGGTTCTTTTTAAGAATTGAGAATAGGTTGCTGTTTTTTTACTGTCACTTAGTTTCGTAGAATCATTTGTATATATTTAAAGTGAAGGACAAGTTACCGATAGTAACCTGTTAGATAAAGAGTTATTTTTATATTTATAATGGGGGGGATCTGTAGAAAAGTGAATCTAGTTTTGTATGCGATTCTCATGATAATTATAGCAATAATGTTTAATTTAGGAATTCTGTTTTGGGGAAGAGTAAGGAGAAATTATAAAAAGCAACATTTGCATAATACTAATCTTAAAAAAGGGAGAAATGACATTTGTCTATTTTTGATAGATTATTATTTTTTATGTTTTAAGCATGGTTGCTCTATTATGTTGTGATGTTTTAGGAATCAATGTGTTTTATAGTTTGTCTACAATGATAATCAATATGATTTGTTCGTGTTACCTATATATTTATTATGTGAAAAGACGGAAAAGAGAAGCCCATTACGATATTTAAGAGTAACTGGTAGAAATTTGTGAACATACTTATTAGGCAATTTTGGGCATAATGATTGTGAGGGAATGAGATGAAATGGGGAATAGAAGCAATAAAGAATTATGAATTAAATTGTAATGACTTAGATCTATATACATTTTTAGAAGAAGAATACCAAAGTACAAACTGGGGTTATTTATCTCTCTCGCATCTTCAAAATTTCTTAGAAACATCAGGTTTGGATAGAGATATGATATTAGAACTGCTGCCAATTAATTTTAAAGGAATTGCATGAAAGTCTCTCGAAAGCGAGGACTTGGAATTTCTAAATACTTTAACGAACCCTAATAGATGTTTGGAGACTTTAGATAGATATAACTTAATGGATTCTGCAGCAACTTATACACCAAGCATGGAATATAAATTGAGATGGTTAAAACAGCGCTGGGTGAAAGGGTATTATATTTTCGCCAACTGTTAAGATAAAGCTTGAATAATAGAAAGGAGGATATATTTGAGAGGACCGACACATGTAGCAGCAGGAGCAGCATTTGCTTTAATTGCACATAATTATGTGGGAATAGGGGACGGGACGATCCATATTTATTAACGGCCACATCAATAATTGGAGCATTAATACCAGATATTTGTCATCAAGGATCCACTTTAGGAAGAAAAATACCTTTATTATCTTGGGGTATTAAGTCATCTAGTGTTAGATGCCCTTACACCAAGTGGGATTCAATTGCTTTATCCTTTGAAAATGAAAATAAGATTTCCGATATATACAAGAACAGGAAGTATGATTGAATATATATTTTTCTTTTCACTTATTGTAATTGACATAACTTTAATTGGAGGCTCTTTTTAAAATTACATGAAAAATAGGGAAGAAATAAGGCACTCGAACAGCTATTTTAATGTTCAAGTGCTTTTTTCTGTAGAGTCTACATTTTAATTAATGATGGGTAAACTTTCTATCTTATTTATACAAATTATGTTATGGTACAATATGTTAATTAAATACAATTTTCTCTAAGGGGATGGGGCATAGTGAAAGCAAAGAAACTAGTAATGTTTGCGATACCGTTCATGCTATTAGCAGGTTGTGGTACCGATAAAACAGACGCAAAGTAAAGAGAAAAAGTAGAGTCTAAATCAGAAACTAAGGAAAAGTTATCAAAAGAGCAGTATCCAGTTCGTATGACGGGTTTATCTTCGAATTAATGAATAAAATTTCTTCTATAACTGAAATAGCATTAGATAAAACGAAGGACGAAAAGGAATTAGTAAAAGGGTTAGTAAAAGAAGAAGCTGAGTTACAAAAGACTATTACTAAGTTTAATACAATAGAAGCGCCTAAAGAGTATCAAGACTCACATAAAGAAATATTAAAGGCGGTAGACTGTTATAGTAAGGCATATGCAATTCAGGCTAAAATGGCAAAAACGGATGCTAAAGACATAGATAAATCAAAAGCAAAAGAATCAATGGATTTAATCAGAGAAGGTAATGGTTATTGGAAAACTGGTTTCAAACCAGTTGAAGATGCTACAGTAAAAAAAGCTAACGATCTTGGTTTCGGTACAGGAGCAAAAACTGATACCCCTTCAACTTCTAAGTCCGATGATGATAATGTGCAATTGTTCGCAGACGGTAAAGAGTTATTTGGCACGTGGGGTAGTTACAGAGGTTCTGAGTTTCATAAAGGTTTAGACCTTAGAGAAGATAATTCATTCACGGCTTATGATGATACTGGTAACTCTTCTTATGAAGATAACCATATGACAGGTACGTGGTTATATAATGCAGACAAGAAGCAAGTAACTATGATCCCTACTGAATTTGTTAAAGACGGTAAGAAGATAGATGCTAGACAAATGCATGCGGTAGTAGATTATACTGTTGAGTTCTTGAGAGCCGGTTCTTTAAGAATGGTAGATAGTAAAGGTAACAAATTAGAAGTAGAAAGACAGAAGTAAAATTGAAATAAAGTCGAATTGTTTATAAAAAAGATGAACCACTAGATTCCTTTGTATAAAGGGATCTTTTTTGTGCTTATTTTTAATTACAATGTTCTTATAGGAAAATACTTTTGTTACAGGTAATGAGGTGTGAATTTGAAATAAAGTCCACATGTTTATAAAAATGATACGATGTTTTGAATAAAGGCGCGATGCTTTTCGTAAGTAAACACCCTTGAAACACCGATACACCAACAAATATATGTGATTTTGATCAAACTTTTTTATAAAAATAAGTTACTAAATATAACGAAAAGCCTTTATTTTGATTGAACTGTTTTCAAAATAAAGGCTTTGTATATGGTGAACAACTACGGTTCACGAGATATTTTTGATTAAACTTTATTTCAAACCTACATGTTTTGTAACTTTTGAATAAAGATTGATAATTTGTAATAAAGTCGCGATGCTTTTACCCCTTTAGAATCATGTCTAAAGGGGTATTTTTTATTATGGGAGTGAAATTATATTGTTTATTGTTCGGATGCATATCCTCCTGAAACTGAATGTTGCAAGTGACGTTACGTCACCTATTATAGTTAGGTTATATCATGCAAGGAAAGAGGAATGATGAATGAAGCAAAAGGACATGAATTGGAAGGATCAAGACCCTTGGGGATTAAAAGAATTTCTCTTAATGATGCTACTTGAATTTGTATTTGTCATAGGATGCATAAAATTCTTAGTAAATCCTATTTATTCTCAGTGGTTTGATAATGAGCTATATTCAGGAACTCTAATAGGATTAACAATAGCGATTGTTTTAGTATCAGGTGTGTATTTTATGATCATTCGGCCAAAGAAACTTTCTTGGAGTGAAGTAGGAATCAGGTCATTCTCTATAAAAGATTGGAAACTTATTGTCCTACTAACTATTATATTAATAGTTGGTGATGTAATAGTGATGGTGCTTACTAGCTTTATTGGGAATTCTTATGAGAACAGCAAAACTGAAGCGATACAGCAAAACGTAAATTTCTTTACTGTTTTTATTGCTTTTATTTCTGCGGCGGTCATTTCACCAATATATGAGGAAATATTTTATCGTGGTTTTTTATATCGATGGCTACGTACACGTTTTGGTATGATGAGGGCTATTTTTCTAAGCTCATTAATCTTTACAATTATCCACATTCCAACTTATAATGCGATGCCTGTAAACTTCTTGAGCGGTATAGTCTTTGCATGGGCGTATGAACGAACTCATTCAATTTGGCCGTCAGTTATTATTCATGGTCTAACTAATGGAATTATGGTTCTGTTGACAGCGATGGGATAGTAGAAATTTGTTGTAAGCAGGTAAAGTATCCAAAGCCACTTAATTTACTTTAGATAGTGAACTATATGTAAAATTAACTATCGGGGAACTATGGTTGAATAAAAATAATCAAACTTTTTTATAAAGGGACGCTTCAATTGAATATAGAAAAGGCGTGTTTTGATCAATCTTTTTTTTAAAACACGCTTTTTCTAATTGCTCTTTTATTAAGGCTTATTAAGTTAATTTAATCAAACTTTATTCCAAAGCTAAATTTGTGTTGTACAGAGATAATAAAGTGGGTTAATTTACAATAAAGCCTTTTAAAAAATGCGAGTCATTCTATTCACCAATCAGGCTAGAGTGTGGAGCAACCCATCTTTAAATAAATAGAAACTTTATATGTATGAGTACACTTTTAAGTTGTTGTACACTTTCTTTTTTCCTCACTCTAATGGTTAATATGTCTTTCACTTTAAAGAAGCCTTAAAAGAGAAATCCTCTTTTAAGGCTTTTATGCATGTTCATTATTTCACTGTTATGCTTTTAACCCAAGCAATCGTACGATAACGATGATTAACAACGCTCCTATTGTAAGGACCGTGTTGTTAACAGTGTGGATTAATAACACGTGCCAAATATTTCTTGTCCATAGATAGATTATATTTAGAAATAGACCTGCAAACATGAAGGGGATTGTATCCATTACACTCCCAAAATTATAATAGTGAATGAGTCCGAAAAGGATTGAATTTCCTATTATAATACATGCTTTTCTAAAAAATCCACCCTGTAATATTTTACCGAGAAGTGTATAACGAAAAACAGTATCATTCTCTGAAAAATCTTCTGCTGCGACTAATTTAGTGAATTTATTCATTTGAATTTACAACTCCTAATAACATTAAAAAATCTTACGATGTTACATTTTTTATGCATAACTCCCCATTTTGATATCTATTCTATCATACATATTTCCCTTCACAAAATACTTATACGCGCTAAGTAAGGTTTAGCTTGTGTATTAACTGTAAACTCTTTTTGAATCAACATACGTATGTACAGTATTTTCTTTATGAAACAAATGTGCAATAGAGGATATTATATACTGAAAAATGATATAATTAAAGTTCGATTATTTATCATAAATATTAATTAAAAAATTGTAACTACTCAGCTACCCTAAGGTTTTAATGGTTTGATAATTTGATTTTCAAGTTATCTCCACAAATTCCTGTTAACACTGGCAATAAGAAAAACAGGAGGTGAAGTGTATGAACTGAAAAGATATTCTTCTTGTTTATAAACAAGGGCCAAATTCTGTTGTGAATTTAGTTGAAACATTATACACGCGCATAAAAACTCAAAAAATAGTTATAAATCACTACTAATGGACGGGTTACAAAAAACAGCTACAAAAAGTCTACGTGAAAAAACAGATAACCAACCTGGTCATAAAGTGCATACACTTCGCCAAGTGGAACACTCAGATTGTGTTTTTATTCATCCTGTGACAGTGTGCTCGTGTTGCCAATCACCATTAGAAAATGAACCTGTTCGCTTGAAAAAAGTGCGACAGGTGTTCGATATCCCGTCTGTTTTCTTTTGAGGTACTTCAACATGAAGCGGAACGAAAAATTTGCCCGCGCTGTTTTCATATTGAAGAAGTTCCATTTCCAAAAGGTGTGACAAACGCGACTCAATATGGTCAGCATGTTCAATTGATGGTGAACGATTTGACACAATATCAGTATCTGTCTCTTTAGTAGACGTCTGAATCTTTTGAAATGTGTATCGGCATTCGATCAGTCAAGGCACAATCAAGCGCCTCATTCGTTCTTTTAGTGAAAGTTTACAAGAAAATGAAGAGGAAATTCGTTCAAAAATTTTAGCTTCTTCAATTGTTCATTGCGATGAAACAGGACTTCGCAATCAAAGATAAAACTATGGGAAAAGGTTCCCAATATGACAAGTGATAGCGCTGATTCACTAGAATGGATTGCTTTGATAGGTCAGCTAAAGCGTTATATGAAGGACGTTCCCAAATATCATTAGAAGAATGGATGAAAAGCGCTTAGAGGAATTTAAAGGTGAGGATGAATTTTTAGATAAACTTTGGGAAATAAGGATGTCGCCAAAACAATCAGAGAAACTGAGATTATATCCAATTGACCAAGATGTGCTTGAGTTTATGGATCAGGCATATGCCATTTTTATCGCCGAAAAGAATAAAGGGGGAAAGAAGGATGAGTACAGAACTACTTCTCCTAATAGGGGGATTGGCCTTATTAGATACGCTAAGTCCTGCCACATTAGGGGTAACAGTATATTTGCTTTTAACAGATAAAGAGAAACTTACTAAACGTTTATTGGTTTATTTATTGACGGTAGCAGGATTTTATTTTGTTGTTGGAGTTTCACTCATGTTAGGATTAGATTTCTTGCTTGAGATAATTTCTGGCGTATTTCAAAATCGAATCGTAAGCTGGACGTTCTTTATTATTGGGGGCATATTGTTCATAGCGAGTTTTTATGTTCCGACAAAGAAAAGCTCAGACCTACCTGCACCAAAATCAAAAAGTATTCTTTCAATGGTAGTTCTAGGGTTCACTACTTCATTCATTGAAGTGGGGACTGCATTTCCTTATTTTGCAGCAATTGGCATAATGACTACTTCTAATCTATCATGGGTGGAATGGTCATCTATTTTAGCTGGATACAATTTTATTATGGTGTTGCCTTCCCTCGTACTGTTTCTCTTCTATCTCCTGTTTGGAAGGCGGATGCAAACATCTCTCGAGAAGCTTCGAGTGAAAATCGCTAATAATACAGGATCGGCTCTTTCGTGGATTATGTGTATAGTTGGAATTATCATGATTTTGAATAGCCTGGATTATTTGTAGGATGTTTGACCAGAATATTAGATAAAAGTAGATTTAACAATCAGGACATATTCTAAAATGACGAATTGTGAAAATATTGTAAATTTGACATGGTTTAGGTAGAAAATCAAAATGTAATACACGATGTGTATTACTATAAATATCATAGAAGGGGAGAGGACATATCGTCAATTCATGGGGACGACCTAAAATAAAAATCCAAAGAACAACAAGTGAATGGATTGGGGATACCATTGGCTATTCATTTTTTTAGGATCAATTATTTTTTTGATTATTATTTGAGGCAGATTACCTGAGGAAGTACCGGGACATTATAATGCAGCTGGGGTTGTAGATCGCTGGGGGACAAAGTGGGAACTTTTGATTCTACCGGGAATCGGGGCATTCACCCTGCTTTTAATGCAAACCTTAGAAAAGTTTCCAGAAGTACATAACTATCCACAAAGACTGAATGAATCGAATGCTAAGCAGTTTTATTTAAATAGCCGAAAAATGATAAATCAATTAAAAAATGTTTGTTTAGTTGTTTTTGCTTTAATCCAATTTGAGACAATTTCAATCGCTTTAGGTTGGAAAAGTGGTATTGGTAAGTTATTCTTACCAATAATTATTATTGGGATAATAAGGCAACGAAAAATTAAATAATTCGGGCCGAATAAACAATCTAATTTACATGGCTGCATTGTTATTTTACATATTGTGATTTGAAATAAAGTTAAGATGTTCTTTAAAAATAAATAAAGTTTCTGTAGTATCTAAAGAAAAGAGCCGACTCTAAAAATATTCAGTGTCGGCTCTTTTATACAATAATAGAATGGTTATTTATTTCTACCATATAATGGCGATAAAGTCGTACCGTTTATCCTTTGAGATACACATTGTCTAAAGGAGGTTCCGTCAAGCAAAAGACATAAAACTCACGTTCAGATATTTGATTGGTGATAACCCTATAAGGAATCGACTTTTTATTTATCCCTTTAAAGGTGGATATTTTAATTCTTTTGAGGTAAGTCCATTACCACCCCATATTTTTTTCTGAATAACATCTGCTTTGCTATGATAAGCAGAAAAATAAACCACTCCATCTTAGTATTGATACTGATAATATAAATGCTAACTCTACATTTTAGATTGAATTCGCATCTATATTATATTTAAAATGTTTATTTTGTAATCTTTATACTAGTAAAATTCATAACTAACCTATGTATTAGATTGTATTATGATTTAAATAATAGTAAACCTATGTTCTTACAGTGTTTTTTATCAGAAAATTTAAAAATATGCAAAAATGCATATTTTTAAAAAAATTTTAGGTGTATAATTAATTTGTCCGGAATAATCTGGTGATTAAAAAAGAGGTTCATATTTATGAAGATATTAAAACAAAAACTAATTAATGGAGGTGACGAAATATATCTAAAAAATGATATAACTTGTGAAAGAAGTGTGCAGATTAAACAGTAGTTTAAGTTGCTGTTTTTATTATTTTTAAGTTAATTAATTTTTTAACTGGTAATGTTAATACCCTCTCAATTTTAGTACTAGAATTAGTAGCATTCTGGATCAAAAAAGTAGTTTTTAATTTTAGAATATGGAGAAGAAATATGACTAATAAGAAATTACTTATTACTGGGTATGTAACAACTCTTTTGGGAAGCTATACATATGATCAATACATTAAATGGGTTATTTTAGATGAAACTAATAGTGCAGCATTTTTGGGAATAGCAACAGCAATTACATCAGTTGCGCTGTTTTTTGCTCAATTTTTAGGAGGGATTGCAGCTGATAAATATTCGCCAAAAAGAACAATGTGTGCTATGGAATTAATCAGTGCAACCGCAGCGTTATTATCAATGGTATGTATTATGATGAACTTCGATCTACTAATAACCGTTATTATTTTAAATACTGTGTTAGTATTAACAAGCTCAGTGTATTCAATAGCTTCTAAGGCTGCATTACCATACTTTGTAGTTACAGATCACCTTAAATCATTTAATAGTATTCAAACTGCATGTAAAAATGTATTAACTCTAGTAAGTCCAATATTAGCGTATATAATGATCAAAATTGGTATCGATCCCATATATGCAATACTTTTAAATTTAATTACATTTCTATTAAACACTTTTTGGTTAATACGTTTAAAGCCAGTTTCAATAGAAACAAAAAAGGTTGTTACTATAAAATTTAGGGAAGCATTTAACATTTTATATAGTGATCGTATAATTTTCAAAATGATAATTGCAGCTGGAATATTAAATTTTTATTTGTTTGGATTTGAATTGTTGGAAAAATCAATTGGAAAAATCTATTTTTCATCTGTAAGTATCTATATGTTAATTGGAATAGCAGCTGCAATAGGAGCGATTTTTGCGGCATTTTTGGTTCACTCTAAAAATGATAGTGTTCAAAGAATTCTTTCGTTTATAGATGTTAAAAAGATGATCTTTTTACAGGGGATGGTTATTTTACCTTTTGTACTATTTTCCAATCTATATACCTTTTTATTTGCAACCTTTTTTATATCATTTTTAACAATTATGTTTAATATTGAATTCTTTACATTAGTTCAACTAAATATAGACCGTACAATTTTGGGGAAAGTTTTTGCTATTATATTTTTGATAGCAACGTCTACTGCTCCAATAGCAAATCTAGTGTATGGATATTTAATAGAATATGATGTTTTAATTACTTGTATAGTAACTATGGTTGGTTTAATTATACTTTCTCTAATTATTCCTAGAACAGAAAATAGGAGTTGACTTATATGGTTACATTTAATGAAGAAACGTATCAAAATTTTATTGATGATGTTTTAGAGAACAGACAAAAGAAATGTTTTGGATTTTTTTTAGCCAAATCAGATTCACCTGAACATATTCACAGCTATTTCTTTATGAAAAAGGATAAAAGAGGCGAATATGATTTTGAAAATATAGATAACTATTATAAAACGCATCAAACAGCAGGATTTTTAGCAGATTTTCAAGAGTTGATTGAATTAGAAAAATACATTAGAGCGAATAACTTAATAAAAGTGGGTGTTTTTCATTCACATATGCGGCATCCAGCAATTTTTGATTTAATAGATCTAAAATTACATCCCACTGATGAACTTTGGCATTTAATAATAGCTATTAAGAATATTGAAAAGCCTATTATCAGAATATTCGGCACTAATAATGGTGAAATTAAAGAGAAAGAATTTATGGTATTGAGGGGGGAATAGAAGTGAAATTACAGGAAGATAAAATTCTAGAACGATTTATAGATGAATTGAAAAAACCTGTTAAAAATAGTTATCAATTATACAATGACTATGTTCTTTTATGTAGTTCTAATAATCGGGAAATTCGTATTAAAATGAAAGAATTAGAGATACAAAATCAAAAGAGATTTTTGAAATATTTGGAACCAGATATGATCTCAATTGAAACATGTAGTTACAATCAGAGTGATTATGCGAAACCACATTCGTATATATATGATTCTGAATGTTTTGAAAATATAGATATTTATAATTTTCAAATGTCTAAAACATGCATAACAAAAGAATTATACCAATTATATGATAAGGGGTATCAAAATGATTATCCTTCGGACTCACCGGTAGTAGATGTCAACTGGTATGAAGCAATGATGTTTTCGTATTGGATAGGATGCCGATTACCTTTAGAAGTAGAGTGGGAATATGTTGCTAATGTAGGATTAGAGGATATTCCTTTTGAGAATGACATCATGCTAGATTATGCTTGGTACAGTATGAATAGTAATAACTATTTAGAAAGCGTAGGGAAAAAGTTGCCTAATAAATTTGGAATATATGATATGCAAGGATTGGTATGGGAATGGTGTCTTGATTCAATAGAATTAGATAAAAATCCTTATTTAATCCAAAGATACATTCCTTATCGTGTTTGTCGTGGTGGAAGTTTTTATTCGTTTTTAGAAGTTTTATCACCTACATATCGATATGGAGAAAAAGAAGTATATTCATCTAGAGATTTAGGTTTTAGGGTTGTGAAATCTGACGTAGTAATTTAAAAAACATATATTGGAGAAGGAGAGTTTTAGTTTATGAAATTATTTTTAACAGATCATTTATTAGTGAGGTTAGGTAATGAGGTTAAATTAGAGGATAATGGTACATTCTTTGTGGATGTTAATACTTATAAAGATTTGAAAAATGAGTTAAAAAAATATCCATTGTATACAGAATTATATCAAGAAGATGGGAAATTAAAGAATAAGTATTTTTTAGTACTAAATAATGAGGTAATTGAGGAAGAACATATTGAAAAAATGCAATTTGATAGTGATATGGAATTAACAGTACTGTTACAATTTGCAGGAGGTTGAGATTATGATATTAACAGAAGAAAAATTAGTATCAAAAATTATGGATTTTGTGTGTTATGAAAAAAACTATTTTTATGTTTTGGCTAAAGTTTATAATGTAGGGGATTTTGAATTATTTTATATGGATAGATGGATTGATTGGGAGTTCAAAGAAAATGGTTCAGAGCCAATTTTAACTACAAATAATGCATTTAAACAAAATTTAATAAAAAGAAATATATTAGTTGCACATACTGCTAAATTTAATGACATTTATTCTGAACTAATAAATGAAACTAGTTTAGGAAATAAAATAAATATGGTAGTTGAAATGGATCATATTGATGGAACACGTTATTATACAAATACTTTAATTGAGAAAGTAACATCAACAAAAGTTCTGTATACAAAAATAAATGAAAATATGCAGAAAATAAATGTAGAAATGAGTAGAGAAGATTTTGTAGAAAGATTACCGAAAGAGTTGGAATTAGAATATGAGGTAATTCGATATGATGAAGATCTTCATAGACAATTAAACATTTCAGATTCTGAATTGTGTAAAAAAATCTTAAAAGAATGGATGGATTTCTCAATTGTAGATGAACAATTATATATGAGAGGGCAATTGGTTAAATATAATATATACGCTTTTGAGTCTATGATTAATTATTTGCAAAATGAAAAAGATAATATTTTAAAAAATATTAATCATGAAAAAAATATACAAAATAGGCTAGGTAAGCAAATTGAAAATAAGATCTTGCCACTTATTGTGCTATATGAGTATTTTATTGAAAAACAGATGGTAAAAGATAATAATATTTCGGTTACATTAAGAAAATCAATAAATCAACTTAAGGTAATGCTGGGGTTAATTGTAGAATTAAGTGATGAAAATTATTATGAGCATTATGTTGCAACGTTTAAAAATATTGCACAACAAATTCAAGACTTACAGGCAGGAATTTATAATGTAATTTTAGATTTATTAACTACAAACAATAAAGGGGTATAGTATTATGAAACAACAAATTCTTGCAGTTATGGAAAGATTACTAGCAAAACAAGATTTTCAAAATCTATGTGAAAATTATGATGCATTAAAAGAAGAGAAAGTTTTTAAGTTAGGGATTGACTCAATCCGTGTTATGAAATTGGTTTTAGAAGTAACAAAAGAATTTAATATTACTATTGATTTTACAACACTTGATTTGAAAAATTTCGAAACCATTCAAAAAATTGAAGCGTATATAGAGGGGAGCAATAATAAGTGAGTGGATTTCAATATACCTTTAAAAAGGAGCTTCAGCCTCTTGTATTGGATCAATTAAAATATCAATTGCATTATTTTCTCCCACAGCTAGAGGGAAGATTTATGTTAGGTACTAAAATATTTCACATTTTAGACGAATTAGAAATAAGTTTAAATGAATTAGAGATCCTGAAAAAAATATTCGAACGTTATGAAGAGCTAAATGAATTACCCCTTCAAAATCAGGACAGTGTTATTTGGAATGTAGAAAACACAGAAGGTTATTTAAGTGAAAATCAAATATCATTCGACAGAATATTCGAAGAAGAGTTTATAGAAAAAGTAAAAAAATTTATTAATATCAGTATAAAGGTACAAAAAGGATTAAATATTTATAATAAAATTTGGATAGAACTATTAAAAGAACTTGATGAAAAAATATATGAATATTTCTCTACTATTTTTGAATTGTCAGAGATATATGCTCCACATATGATTGAACTAGAAGAATTAGAACGTACAGGATACCTGAAGAATAGCTTTCATCATTTATGCTATACCTCCCACACAACAAAGGACTACACAAAATTTCCTCATGATGGGGTTGAAAGAAGTAAGATAGGAAAGTATTTAGATGTTAACCAGAAGTATGTTTTGAATCCAGCACTTTGCTTACATGTATATCCACAGCTAAGGGATAAGCAAGGAGTAAACAATACAGTTTATACAATTAAAGGCAGTTGTTTCCGAGATGAATCTGGAAATTTAAATAATACAACAAGACTTCTTGAGTTTGTTATGCGAGAGTTCGTTTTCTTTGGAACAGAAGAATTTATAGCTGAGTGCCATAAACAACTTGTAGATTTTTGGATACTGTTAATGAAAAAAATAAATTTGAAATTTGAAATAAAAATTGCGAATGATATATTCTTTGATGATAATACTGACAGCAAACTCTTTTCACAAGTGTATTCTGATAATAAATTAGAGCTAGTTGTACATGTAAAGGATTTAGAAGTATCAGTGTCCTCAGTAAACAAACATATGTATCATTTTTCAGATGTTTATAATATTACAAATGAACCTGGGAAGTTGGCTCAAACAATGTGTATGGGCTTAGGCTATAACCGGATTTTAGAAATGATCAGTAGAGAGAATCAGAACAGGGAAGTTGAAAAATAAAGAAAGGAGGCTTTAATTATGAATGTTTTAGTGATAGAGCCACCGCTTTTTATGTTTGAAAAGTTTGAAAAAGAAGCAGGGCGTCATGATGATAAGCTATATTATGTTATAAAAAAAACATCTAAGTCCAAAGATGAAAACATTTTAAATCTAGATATTCGTGATGACTTTGATGTTGTTGTTAAGTATTGTGAGCAACTTAATATCGATGTAATTATTTGTATCTCGGAAGAGTATCTATTACAAGCTTCTTATTTATCAGAGTGTACAGGTATTTTTTCTGTGTTAACTTCAGATCTTGTAAAAAATATGAGAGATAAATTTTTAATGAAAAAAATATGGACAAAAGCTAATATTTTAAATGCTTCCTCTATTGAGTATTCTGAATCCTCAATAGAGGAGGTTCAATCCTTAAATTATCCTGTCATAGTGAAACCTAATTTAGGATTTTCCAGTAGTGGTGTTCGCCTTGTTCACAACCTTAATGAATTGAATAGTGAAATTCTAAATATTAAGATGTTAAATACCCTTTCAACGGCAATTTCCTCAGAAAAAATTCAACCTAAAATATTAGTAGAAGAATTTTTATGTGGCGATGAGTATTCGGCTGATGTAATTTGGCAAGACGGAATACCTCAATTCAGTAAAATATTAAAAAAATGGATTCCGCAAGGGAGTAGGTTTCCTGATAAACTCTATCACACAATTGGTGAAGATGAGATAGACATTGAAACGAAAATTTTGCAGGTCGTGTATCAAGCTAATAGAGTTCTTGGAATGAATAATGGAGCTACACATACTGAAGTTATAGTTACAAAAGATGATGAAATATATGTCATAGAAACTGCAGCTCGAATAGGCGCGGGGGGGATTTTTTCATTCATATTTGAAGAAAAATATGGGGTGGAATATTTAGGTCTTTTCTATGCTATTGCTACTAATAGAAGAGTTGATATTAAAGAAAGTATGATGTTACATGAAGTTGACGAAACTTTGTACTATTTTAGCTTTGACTACCCGGATTATATTGATGGAACAATTTGCGATATAAAAGGAATAGACTTTTTATACGAAGACAAGAATATTTTTGAAAGAGTTTTTTTCAAAAATAAAAATGATTATATTACTACATTTGCGTCTGCAGAAGAATATTTTTTGTGGATTTTAGGAAAATGGCCAAAGAATTCATCCATTAATGCTTTAGTTGAACGCTTAGTTAACTTAGAAAAAAATATTGAAATAATTGTAGAGTAAGAGAAGAGGAGAATATAATGATTAATTATGATATCCGTTATAGAAGGCAACTTATTATGGAAAGATTTGGGGAAGAAGGACAGAAGAAACTAGGGAATGCTAGGGTATTAGTTATTGGAGCTGGAGGCTTAGGTTCACCTATAATTTCATATTTATCTGCAGCTGGAGTAGGTAAATTAGGAATAGTAGATCATGATGTAATAGAAGAGAGTAATTTACAACGTCAAATTATACATAAAACATCGTTGTTGAATTATCCAAAAGTGAACTCTGCTGAGCGATTTGTAAATGAATTAAATCCCGCAGTTGAAACGGAAGTTTTTCAAATGAAATTAGATAAAGAAAAAGCACAACAACTTTTTAAAAATTATGATGTTGTTGTTGATGCAGTTGATAATTTAGAAACTCGTAAAATTATTAACGCTGTTTGCTCTGAAAATGACATACCATTTGTGCATGGTAGCATTTCTAATTTTGAGGGTCTTGTTACAACAATTACCCCAGATGTTAACCATTGCTATAATTGTATTTTCCCTAATAGTGATTTCGTTCATAAAGGTGAAATAGGTGTAATAGGAGCGATTCCTGGGATTATTGGATCTATACAAGTATTAGAAGTTATTAAACTTATAGTTGGATTACCAGTTCTGAAAGATGAAATTTTATATTATAATGGTCTGACACATGATTTGAGAAAGGTTAAAATTAATGTAAAAAGTTGTAATTGTTTTTCTAAAGAAACTGTATAATTAATTTAATATAATTATTGGATGTCACTTGGTCTAAGTATATTCATATACAATTAAATTTTGTTGGATATGGGGTCTAATGAAATTATTTATTAAATATTAATGCTTGTGAAATTCATCGCCTTAATAGGAATTTTGAGGTGATTTTAAAGACGGAGCATAATCAAGTAAGAGTAGTTATTGCCAATGAACATACTAATATTTCCTGCGTTGAGATTGATAATCAAATAATTATTTCTTCTTCAGAAAATGATAGTGAAATGTATTTGGAAAATATAGAATCAACACTTGACGTGGATTCGATTTATGACTTTGTTACTGCTATTGACACTAATAAATTGGATCTAATCAAAAAAAGTATTGATTTTAACTACAGAATTGGATTAGAAGGATTAAATAATAGTTATGGCCTAGAAGTAGGTAAAACTTTAAAAATGAATATAGAAAAAGGAATACTCCCTAATGATTTAGCAACATGCGCAATGGCCTTATCGGCAGCGGGATAGGATGCAAGGATGGCGGGAAGTACGCTACCTGTTATGGCGAACTCAGGAAGTGGAAACCAAGGGATAGCGGCAACCTTACCTGTAGTGGCTGTAGCAGAAAAATTGGATATTGATGAAGAGACAATGCTACGAGCTGTTGCATTAAGTCATCTTATTACCAACTGTAATATTCGCCGTCTTCATGAGTATTTCTTTTCAATTCTCGTGCAATAGAAGAGTGATGACGCTTCAGAATGGCACCAATTTCTCTAGTTGAATGACCTAATTTATGAAGTGCTTCTAGTTGTCCACGCTCAAACGTGGTAAAATGGGAATAGCTCATACTCGTCCTCCGTGTAATTTGTGGTGTGGTAACTTCTATTTTACACGAAACAAGGTGAGCTTTTTTGTTTTTTCTAGGTGTCGCACTTAATAATACAATCCGTCATCTCATAAAAAATTCTCCTATATACTTTCGTGATTATTAAATGTCGTATGTATCTATAATATTTTGTGCCTTAATCTTTCTATCAACTTATTTTTTGAATGTAAACCTCTCTTTGAGTTTGGACTTAATACTTTGGTTTGTGGAACCTCTTTGTATGTTAGTCATTCATTATTGTAGGATATTCAGACAGAGAAGTTATCTTCTTTTGAAGTATATGTCAATAAATCCGAGAAACTCCTATAAAAATAGCCTCTTATTTGCTAAATTACTAAACATAATAACTTCCTCTTTTAGATTGTTAGTCACCATTAATCTACTGCTTTTCTTTATTTTCGTGTTATTGTTAGGATATATTATATAATTACATGTTTAGTTGAGAGAAATGTTTCGTGAATGAGTTTCTAGATAGTAAGAAGCATTTGTTGTTACAATGAAATAAAAAAGGAGCTGAAAAATAGTGTATAAGATTATTATTGCATTAATTGCTATGTCAACAATGTTAACAGCTTGCAACCGCACTGAAACAACTAAAGACAATCATGATGTAGCAGTGAAAAAGGAGGAGTCCTCACAACAAGAGAAGAAAGATATAGAACAAAAAAAGGATGAAAAAATGACGGGGCAAGTAAAGAATGAAGAGCCGAAAGGACAATCCGAAAACAATCCGAAAGTAAATGAAAGCCATGAGAAGTGGGCTTCATTACCTGAATATAATAAGATCGTTGAACAAATTGGCGGCGAAGATTATAACTTTCAAACGGTAACAGATAACGAGGGGAAACGTGTTCTTCACATTCTTGATAAAGATGGAAGAAAGCAATATAAAACAATATTCGTTAAAAATACGAATCGCCTTAAAATTATTAAAATAAATGGGGACGGAATAATTTTTAATGGACCGCTGTCTTAAATTAGATATATTTATGGATTTTATCCACAATAAGCGAGAATACTCCCACCTCAAGGAATATGAAGGGCGTAGCCCAATGAGTAGGTGGGAGATGAATCGCCTTCGGATAGGGGATTTGTGCCACGTTAACGATCTGACACACGTAAACCTTTGCGGATAAGTTCATAAACTGCACCCGCAAAACTTGAGATATAGTTTTCCTTTTGATACTTTTCGATTTCTGCTACTAAATCAGCAGGGAACTTAATTAATTTTGAAATACGTTTCATGTTTTTCACTACCCTTTCAGTATATACTCGACACATTCTATATATTAAATATATAATTAGTGTATACCGAGAAGGAGGTAGAAATCAATGTTGGTCAAAAAGGCATACAAATTCCGTATCTACCCGAATAAAGAACAAGAAATTCTAATTGCAAAAACAATCGGATGTTCTCGGTTTGTATTCAATCACTTTTTAGAGAAGTGGAATAACGTATACAAAGAGACAGGCAAAGGATTAACATATAATTCTTGTTCAGATAAACTCACACAGTTGAAAAAGGAATTAGTATGGCTAAAAGAAGTTGATAGCATTGCCCTTCAATCATCACTGAAAAACCTTGCTGATTCGTATACTCGATTCTTCAAGAAACAAAACAAAGCACCACGTTTCAAGTCTAAAAAGAATAAAGTGCAATCCTACACAACAAAGCATGTGAATGGAAATATTGCCATTGTAGACAACAAAATCAAGTTACCTAAACTTGGATTTGTTAGGTTTGCGAAAAGTCGTGAAGTAGAAGGACGAATTCTTCATGCTACAATGAGAAGAAATCCAAGTGGTAAGTATTTTGTATCCATTCTTGCTGAAACAAACGTTCAAGGACTTCCTAAAACTGGGTCGTCTGTTGGTGTGGATGTGGGTCTGAAAGATTTTGCGATTCTTTCAACGGGAGAAGTATTTAGCAATCCTAAATGGTTTCGCAAACTGGAAGAAAAATTAGCGAAAGCACAACGTGTTCTTTCCAGACGACAGGAATTGGCATTAAAACGAAAATGTAAACTGGATGAAGCAAAAAACTATCAAAAGCAAAAACGTAAAGTAGCTCGCATCCATGAGAACATCACGAATGCAAGAACAGACTATTTGCAAAAAATCTCTACTTATATTGTCAAAAACCACGACATCATTGGTATGGAAGATTTGCAAGTGTCAAATATGTTGAAGAATCATAAGTTAGCTAAAGCCATTAGTGAAG
>NZ_JAKUFV010000019.1:0-65782 GCF_022663595.1 Bacillus cereus group sp. BfR-BA-01360 | reverse complement strand
TAGCAGAAATCGAAAAGTATCAAAAGGAAAACTATATCTCAAGTTTTGCGGGTGCAGTTTATGAACTTATCCGCAAAGGTTTACGTGTGTCGGATCGTTAACGTGGCACAAACCACGCCCTATCCGAAGGCGATTCATCTCCCACCTACTCATTGGGCTACGCCCTTCACATTCCTTGAGGTGGGAGTATTCTCGCCTATTGTGGATAAATTAGACAGAAAAGAAAAGTGGCTCTTTATCGCTTTATTTTCTCATACTACTAAAAAAGCAAAGGTCACCTTTGACCTTTGCTTCGATATTTTCTATTTAAATTCATAACAATCTGTTCAATTCTCGGACGAATCCAAGCTAAATAATCTCGATCCTTCTTTTTTGTACAAGCAATTTCTTCTCCATCCACCATTTCAATTAGTTCTAGTTCTAACAGTTGCCTCGTAAATGCAAGAATGTTTACTTCTTCATTTGGATATTCTTCCTTTAATTTCTCTTCAATTTCTCCTAATAAAAATCCGTCACGCATCATTGCAAGTGCATCGATACAAAGTGGCGGCATTTCATATTTTTCTCCTGTAATTGTATCCTTTACAATATAATTCTTTTGCTCTTTTCGAAATTGAATTGTGTGTAAGCATACAGTCGAATTTAATGTTAATTCCATCATACCACCTCTTTCATCCAATCTGCATAGAAAAAAGATGCGTGCGCATCCCTTAACAAACCAAGAAACTATTACAGAAATATAAAGCCCATGTCGATATTTTCCTTCATTATAAACGAAGTATTTTATAAAAAAAAGTACCCTAATACATTTTATAAAATGTTTATATTTACACAACAAGAGCACTTTTCAGAAAAGTGCTCTTGTCCTAAAGATATCTGCTATGTCATCTATAAAATTATCATACAATTTCTAGAAACAATTCATAAAGCACAATATAAATGCTTTTTATACTGTTGGTAACGTTAGTTCTACCTTTGTACCTGCACCAATGCTACTCTTTATATTCATACTTCCTTGATGCTCCTGAATAATCTTATGTGTAATGATTAATCCAAGACCCGTTCCATTTTCTTTTGTTGTATAAAATGCTTTACCGAGCTTTTTCATTTCTTCCTCATTTATCCCGCACCCCTGATCCTCAATAAACAGGGATAACTTACCTTTCATGTTTTCCTGAGCAGAAATTTTAAGATTCCCGCCCTCCTTCATGGACTCAATCCCATTTTTAACAATATTCAACAGTACTTGTTTTAGTTGTTTTTCATCTCCATTGACCTTTGGTAATTCACTATTTAATTGCATATGAATCTTCACATGATATTGGTCTGCATAACTTTCCATTAATCGAACAACATATATTAAAATGTCTTGTATATTACAACACGTATATTCTTTTGATTTCGGCTTTCCTAATAGCATTAACTCATTCACAAATTCGTTAATTCGTTCAATTTCCTTTAACATAATCTCGTAACTTATTGCTTCATCTGGATTCCGCTCTTTTTGAATTTGAGTAAAACCTTTTAAAGCTGTTAAAGGATTGCGGATTTCATGTGCAATTGTTGTAGACATCGTTCCGATTAAAGCTAAATTTTCTGTCTGCTTCACTCGACTCAAGATTTCTAATACAGTTCTAACATACGATTGAAATCTTTTTAGTAAAGAATGTGAAATCAAACAGAAAAAAATACATAAAACGAGCGGAATAATAACTTTCCCATCTTGTAAAAACAAACAAAAAAATGTATATTTTCCAATTACGAGTGCAGAAACTAAATAAAAATATCTTTTATTCACAAATACTGGCGCGAATAAAACGAAAAATATTTCAACCATATTTCCGTTGTCAAATCCCCGATCTGTTTTCAAATAAATCATTAAGTTATTAATAAAGTCTACAGCCATATACCCGATTAGAAATAAATACTTTATAAAATATGTATGTCCACGCCTTTGTAAATATACAGAAATAGGAAATAATAAAATAACAAAGATATGTACGCCAATTCCTAGCCCACCTTCAGGCCATCCTACCTTCGTCTCATTTATATTCATTGTAGGATATACAAAATAATATATAATGTCATATAAAAAGAATATAATATAGAATAATAATAAAAATACTTTTAAAGCTTCTTTTTCCTCTTGAATCAAGCTTTTCAATTTGTTCATAGTAAATACTCCTCTTAATTTGTCCCCAAACCTCATTATATTTACTAACCCTTTACATTATAATGATGAAATTGCTTTCAGAACAATCGCTTCCCTTTAAATAACCTCTTTATTATTACACTACATCCACTTTATTTGATTATACAACAGACCGTCTGTATATAAAATGGTTCCCGTTCTCACTGAACAGGGTAAAACACCGCAACCACACTATGCTATTTTGAGATGCTAGACTCCCTCGGTTTTCGTTAACGAATCCAGGCAGTAAATCAACATGAATCATGCTCATCATTTCAAAAAAAATTCTGTTTTCATACCTTCAAACAGAATTTTAAATAGCATTTACTATTCATTTTAATCTTCGTCTTTCACATCCATATCTTCAGGAATTGGTTCGTTTAATATTTCTTCGATTAATTGTTTATATTTTTCCATTTGCTCTAAATGTGTATTAAACTGCTCTTTATTTAACAAGTACTGTTCCCCATCATATACAGCACGGACACGCTTTTGCCGAACTAATTCTTCAATATATGGCTTCGGAAGGTTTAAATATTCAGCAGCCTCTTCTATTGTTATATACATTTTTTTCATTCCTTTATTTATTTTTCATATATATCATTTATCTTACTTTATTATAGGATACTTTTGTAAATAATTTAAAAAGATTTAGTAAATGCGTAGTAAAAAGCAGGTAGATGCATTCCATATACTGTATAATAATATAAGTAAGCTTTTTTACAAATATAGATGGTATTACCCATTGATACAAAGGAGAGTTAACATATGGCTACTCGTCACATCATTACTATGTTAGAGCAATCATTACGCGCCGAAACAGAACAGACAAGTTCTTATCTATCTAAAACTTTACCGAAACGAATTATGGAACAAGCAAAAATGACTGATAAAAATAAGACATATCAAACCATTGGAGATTGGTATAAAAACCATTTCTTATTCCAACAAAGTGATTTTCTTTGGGCTAAATATGCCTTCTATGATGCATATTGCGAAGCATTACAAAAACAAGGTCACTTAACTAAACGTGTTCGTCACATATTAGAATCTATAGCTAGAAAGCATGGAAAACAATATATTTCATCTGTACAAAACTGGAAATTCCCTGATCAACAAGCACAAGGGACTGCATGATTTCGTATTTTCAAGCAAACATAAGCTCAAACTATATATACACTAGAAAGATTCACAAGTTACACGTCTTCTTGTCTTTTTCAAATAGCATTATACGACGTGAATTTATGAAACCGGTGTCATAGTTATGCTAGCAAATAGGAAAACACCCAAATTACTTCCCCTTTCTGTGTAAAAGTGGGTTCGTAGTTGGGTGTTTTATATTTTTCTAGATTATTATTATTGCTCATACTTTCCATGATACACTAAAAATCTTTACTTTTCTTCAAAAACAAAAATTGTAAATAATTTCCTATTCACTGTCTTTCCTTACTCATAAAGCCATTTATTCTATCATTTGCTTCATTAATTCTCGATTGCGTTTTTTAAACACATCATTATGTGAGGAGACCATTCCATATTCACTTGCATCTGGCTGGATAAACTGTTTCGCTTTATTAACAGCATTACCGGCATCATGGAATGCCCCTGCGATTAAGTGCAACTTCCCATCATGTTTTAAAATGTCTCCAGCAGCATATAGACCCGGTATAGAAGATTCACTGTTTGCATTTCCCGCAATGAAATAATTATCAATCATTTCAATGTTCAATTCGCTATTCTCTAATAATGTCATATCACGTTCATAACCGTGATTGATGATCACTTCATCAATTGATAAATAGGAAATTTCTCCGGTTTCATGATTCGTCAATTCCACACGTTCAATTGCTTCATGATTTTCTCCTGCAATTAGTTTTGTAATAGATGTATTGAGCAAGCAAGTAACCGAGCTGTTCAGCAATTGTGTAATCTGTGCTTCATGGCCAGATAACGCCTCTTTCCTATATGTTACATATACCTTTTTCGCAAGCGGTTCCAGTTCATTTGCCCAATCAATCGCTGAGTTCCCTCCACCTGAAACAATAACTGTTTTATCCTTAAAATGCTTCAAAGATTTTACTGTATAATTTAAATTTGATACTTCAAATCTTTCAGCACCTTCAATTGCTAATTTTTGTGGTTTCAATATTCCGCTTCCTGTCGCTATAATAACAGTCTTCGAAAAATGTTGTTGCCCAGAAGAAGTTGTTAATAGAAACGTTCCATATTCGTCGCGAGTAATCGATTCTACTTTCTCATTTAAGACTACTTCCGGCTGGAATGTTAATCCTTGTTCTACAAGTTGTTCAATTAATTTTGCCCCTGTAATTGGTGGCAATCCTCCAATATCCCAAATCATTTTTTCAGGGTAAACATGTATTTTCCCGCCTAAATGTGGCTGAAATTCAATTATTTTTGTTTTCATTTCTCGTAATCCACTATAAAACGCTGAATAAAGCCCTGCAGGTCCCCCACCAATTACAGTTACATCAAATAATTCTTCTTTATTCATTCGTATTCACTCCTCAGTTATAATCAAATGATTATCATTCTCAATAAAATATAACTTGTTTCTATTAGATTTACAATCAAAATTACTATTGACAAGGTAAGGAGATGAAATTATATTATTTACAGAATCAATATTGATAATCATTATCAATATGTAAAGGATTGTTAATTTTGAAATTATTTTAGCCATTCTTTATTTCGTACTAACATATATCACTAAAATTTTCATAAGGAGAATATAACATGAAGAAATTATTTATTTCATTAACAGTTTTATTCGTTCTAATTATGAGCGCTTGTAGCAACAGCTCATCAAATAAGAAGAACGAAGCAAAAGAAAGAAAGTCTGAAACAATTACATACCAATCTGAAAATGGTAAGGTTGAAGTTCCTGCAAATCCGAAACGCGTTGTTGTTTTGTCATCATTCGCTGGTAACGTAATGTCATTAGGCGTAAATCTTGTCGGGGTAGATTCATGGTCTAAACAAAACCCACGTTTTGATAGCAAACTTAAAGATGTTGCTGAAGTATCAGATGAAAATGTTGAAAAAATTGCTGAACTAAATCCTGATTTAATCATTGGTTTATCAAATATTAAAAATGTTGATAAGTTAAAGAAAATCGCTCCTACTGTAACATATACTTATGGAAAAGTTGATTACTTAACACAACATATTGAAATTGGTAAATTATTAAATAAAGAAAAGGAAGCAAAAGCTTGGGTTGATGATTTCAAAAAACGTGCTCAAGCAGCTGGTAAAGAAATTAAAGCAAAAATCGGAGAAGACGCAACCGTTTCTGTTATCGAAAACTTCAATAAACAAATTTATGTGTACGGCGAGAACTGGGGCCGTGGAACAGAAATTCTATACCAAGAAATGAAACTAAAAATGCCTGAAAAAGTAAAAGAAAAAGCATTAAAACCAGGCTATTACGCTTTATCTACTGAGGTTCTTCCTGAGTATGCTGGAGATTACTTAATCGTAAGTAAAAATAAAGATGCTGATAATTCATTCCAAGAAACAGAATCCTATAAAAACATTCCAGCTGTAAAAAACAATAGAGCATATGAAGTCAATATGATGGAATTCTACTTTAATGATCCACTGACATTAGATTTCCAATTAGATTTCTTCAAAAAAAGTTTTCTGGGTCAATAATACAACAATGAGGAATTCTTACAATAAGAATTCCTCTTCCTTTATTCTATGAAAAGAAAAGATGTGAAACTAATGACAAAAAACACTCTACGTTCCACCTCCTTTATATACAAATTTATATTAGGAATCATTGTCTTTCTTCTTATTTTTATGGCTTCAATGGTATTCGGTGCTGCAGATACAACGATAAAAGATGTCTGGTTAGCTCTTACTTCCTCCGCTAAAGGAGATAAAATATCTATTATTCGCGAAATACGTTTACCACGTGAAGTTGCTGCTATTTTTGTCGGGGCTGGACTCGCGGTTTCAGGCGCCATTATGCAAGGGTTAACTCGAAATCCCCTTGCTGATCCAGGTCTCCTTGGACTAACAGGTGGTGCTAATGCAGCTCTTGCCATTACAATCGCATTTATTCCTTCTGCAAACTATTTTTATATCATGATTGCTTGTTTTATCGGAGCATCAATCGGTGCCATTATGGTTTTTGGAATCGGAATGATGAAACAGGGCGGACTTTCTCCGTTTCGAATCGTACTTGCTGGTGCAGCAGTGTCCGCATTTTTAATTGCAGTTTCAGAAGGGATTGGAATTTATTTTAAGATTTCTCAAGACGTATCAATGTGGACAGCTGGAGGCGTAATTGGAACAACGTGGGGTCAATTGCAGCTCATTATTCCCGTCATTTCAATCAACGTACTTATTGCCATCTTATTTTCAAAAAAGTTAACAGTCCTCAGTCTAAGTGAGGAAGTCGCAATTGGACTCGGCCAAAAAATTATTGTAATTAAAATAATCCTGTTTATTATCATCATTTTACTTGCCGGGGCTTCCGTTGCACTCGTTGGCAATATGGCATTCATCGGTCTTATGGTACCTCATATGGTACGCCCACTCGTTGGACCGGACTATCGATTTGTCATTCCGATGTCCGCACTTGCCGGGGCTTCTTTTATGCTACTTGCAGATACAATTGGTCGTACAATGAATGCTCCATATGAAACGCCACTTGTTGCCATTGTTGCTATTGTTGGGCTGCCATTCTTCTTGTTCATTGTACGTAAAGGAGGCCAAACATTCTCATGATTCAACCTATGCTAAGAAAGCAACGCCTTATTATACTTGCCTTACTCATTCTTATTATCACGACGATTACAATTAGTATGGGACTTGGAGCAGCTTCTCTTTCCTATGATAGACTACTTCCAACATTGTTTGGAAAAGGAACCTTTAAAGAGGAATTTGTTCTATTCTCCCTTCGGTTACCTAGAATTACGATTACGTTATTAGCCGGAATGGCACTTTCTCTATCTGGAGCTATACTACAAGGAATTACCCGAAATGATTTAGCGGAACCAGGAATTATTGGGATTAACTCGGGTGCAGGCGTTGCAATTGCGATTTTCTTTTTATATTTTCCTATCGATGCAGGTTCTTTTATCTACTTACTTCCAGTTGTTGGATTTATCGGGGCTTTTTTGACAGCTTGTCTTATTTATATTTTTTCTTATAGAAAAACGACTGGTCTTCAGCCGATTCACTTAACATTAACAGGGATTGGATTTTCATTTGCGCTCTCAGGAACAATGATCGTCATTATTTCATCTGCTGAGCGTGTAAAGGTAGACTTTATTGCAAAGTGGATTGCCGGAAACATATGGGGAGATGATTGGGTCTTCGTCTTAGCAATTCTTCCATGGCTAGCTATACTGATCCCATTCATCTTATATAAAGCAAATCGTCTCAATATCTTAGCCTTAAACGAACCCGTCGCAATTGGCGTTGGAATCGAACTCGAAAAAGAACGCCGCTCTCTTCTCCTAGCAGCTGTGGCATTGGCTGCCGCTGCCGTTTCAGTTACAGGAGGCATTGCCTTTATCGGTCTTATGGCTCCGCATATTGCAAAATCATTAGTAGGGCCTAGACATCAAATGTTTGTCCCCGTAGCCATTTTAATTGGAGGATGGCTTCTGTTATTAGCTGATACAATCGGTCGCCATATCGTCGAACCTAGCGGGATTCCTGCCGGTATCGTTGTTGCTTTAATTGGTGCTCCTTACTTTATGTATTTACTATTAAAAAGTCCAAAGTAAATTACATAGAAATCCCCTAAGAATAGAGTGTTCTTGGGGGATTTCTTCTATCCTTTAGAAACTTATAAAATAGATAAGGTTATGGCTTCTTCTTTATTCATGCTTATAAACAGCAATACGTTCAACAAGAGTATCAGAAAAGCTACAATAAATCGAATAACCTTCGCGATTATAAACGAGTGCCTCGTTATTCATATTCTATGCCGCTATCAGTATCATCTGGTTCACCAAACCATTCTTTTAACTCTCTTACCGAAATATAAGGTGCTATCCAAACTGTTCGAACTTTTGACGGAAACATATTAAGATTATAACCTCCATGCACGGCAGTATTAGGAGCATCACATTCTGTACATCCTGCCTCTTGCCAAACATCAGGTGCTCCAAATTCTTTTTTTCACTGCAGATATATCTTTTCCCATTACGCTTAATTCAAATGGTTCCAGCTTCCCTTCACGAAAAGCGATTTCTAACACGTTCTGCACTCCTTGTTTTGTATTTATTTGGAATTTAGAAGCTGACGTACTTACTATTTTTATTTCGTCATAAATCTAACAAATTCGAATTTGTTATGAATATAGTTTCCCTTTTATATACTCTACCTTCCATTAATGTTTCGTCAAAAGCTCATTCATTGCCAACCTTCCATTTTCTAATACTTTGATTTTATACGTATTGTTAAAGCTTTTAATTTTAGTTGTCCCATCACCATATGTAATTCCATATTCTTCATAAGCAGTTACGACATATTCTGCTTTATTAATTAATTTAATACTATTCACTTGATAGGGTAGCAACGTCTCTGAGATATTTTTATCATTTATATATTTAATATATTTTTGACTTTCTCGGTACGCTTTTCCTTTCGGATCTAAAAAACTCTTTATGTACGAGAAGTCATTTTCCCTAATTGCTTTCATACCAGCATCTGCATATTTCTCCATAAAATCTCGAATTTCATCTTCTGACACTTGTTCCTTAGTAGACTCCTCTATTTTATATTTATTTTCTGAGAAGTTTTCTTTCTTCTGCCCCTTTTCAACTGATGTGATCTGCTCCTCTTGTTTCTTTTGTTCCTTTTTCAGCTCACCTTGAGATTCAAGATATAAATACATAGGAGCCTTATCTAAGTCTTCATAGAGATTTTTCATAATTGTAGAAGCAAACGACATATCCCCAAGAATAAACTGCTGGTTCATTATATTATATGTTGTAAAAAGTTTTATTGTATACCTGACCAACTGTTGCTCAGACTCTGTATATCCATGTTTTTTAGGATCAATCTCATCCGATAACAATTTTTCATAATTTCGAAAAAAACTTAAAATGAATGCATGATCTTTTCTAGAAATTGTTCCTCGTTCACTCCGAACAGGAACACCTTTTGCAATTTCATCGGTAGCGTTAGAAATAATACTTATAATCTTTTGACTCTCTCTACTAACTTTCGAACTCTTATCATGATAAAAATAATGATTATACGCTATATAGCCTCCTATCGAAATTATTATAAACAAAAATATAAATAAGCATTTTTTAAACAAAACTTCCTCCTCATCATCTATAAACTTTATTTCGTTCGTAATTACTAAAATACTCTATATCACATTATTAAATCTATATATCTTTATAAATAATTTATTTATTATAAAAAACTCAATACTTTACTTGAAATAAAAGCTTTATCAATTACATATAAAATAAGTTCATTACGTTTATGATAATCGGTAAATGGCTCAGGATTCATATAACGTTTGACAAGTTCTTTCTTATTTTTATGATTCATAACCATATCAGATGTTAACAATAGCGTATTTGCCATAAAAATCGTTATATCTTCTGTAAGGTCAGGAAACGTTCGCAAAATAGCACGATTATATAAATCTTCCGTCATACAAAAATGGCGTGAAATTTCAAACAATATTCAAATTCTAATTAAGGTTATTTTTCATTCTTTTTACTATAATAAAGTTAACAGAAACATTCCATTTTACTACTAGCATAGTTACGTTAAGAGAAAGAACTTTATATTCCAAAAGTAATTGATAATTAATTTCAATAAAGTTATACATTTCTCTTGACAAAATAACAGATTTTATATGATAATTAATATCGAATTAGAATTATTATCGTTAATTAAGAACTTTATTTTCTGAGCACACTAGTTTATGTTGCTCAAAACTTATAATTAGGAGGAAATGTGATATGTTATTAATCGGCACAGAAGTAAAACCATTTAAAGCAAATGCTTATCATAATGGAGAATTCATCCAAGTTACTGACGAAAGTTTAAAAGGAAAATGGAGTGTAGTTTGCTTCTACCCAGCAGACTTCACATTCGTTTGCCCAACTGAACTTGAAGACTTACAAAATCAATATGCAGCTCTTAAAGAACTAGGTGTTGAAGTATACTCTGTATCTACAGATACTCACTTCACACATAAAGCATGGCATGATAGCTCAGAAACGATTGGTAAAATCGAATACATTATGATTGGTGACCCAACTCGCACAATCACTAGCAACTTCGACGTGTTAGTGGAAGAAGAAGGACTTGCAGCTCGCGCTACATTCATCATCGATCCAGATGGCATTATCCAATCTGTAGAAATCAATGCTGACGGTATTGGTCGCGATGCAAGCATCCTTATTAACAAAATTAAAGCAGCACAATACGTTCGTAACAACCCAGGCGAAGTTTGCCCAGCGAAATGGAAAGAAGGAGCTAAAACACTTAAACCAAGCCTTGACCTTGTAGGTAAAATCTAAGGAGAGCGATCAAAATGATACTAGATGCAGATATAAAAGCACAACTATCCCAATACCTTCAACTAATGGAAAGCGACATCTTACTTAAAGTTAGCACAGGAGACGATGATGTTTCTAAAGATATGTTAGCTCTAGTTGATGAATTAACTGCTATGTCATCTAAGATTAAAGTCGAAAAAGCGCAACTTGAGAGAACACCAAGCTTTAGTGTGAATCGTATCGGCGAAGAAACTGGCATAACGTTCGCTGGTATTCCTTTAGGACACGAATTTACTTCATTAGTGTTAGCATTACTTCAAGTAAGTGGACGTGCTCCAAAAGTTGAACAAAAAGTAATTGATCAAATAAAAAATATTCAAGGTGAATATCATTTTGAATCTTATATCAGCTTAAGCTGTCACAACTGTCCTGATGTTGTTCAAGCTCTTAACGTAATGAGCGTTCTAAATCCTGGTATTACACATACTATGATTGACGGCGCTGCATTCAAAGAAGAAGTAGAAAGCAAAGATATCATGGCAGTACCAACTGTTTACTTAAATGGCGAACCTTTCGGAAGCGGTCGTATGACACTTGAAGAAATTTTAGCTAAAATGGGTAACGGTCCTGATGCATCAGAATTCTCTGATAAAGATCCATACGATGTTCTTGTTGTTGGCGGTGGCCCAGCTGGTGCGAGTGCAGCAATTTATGCAGCACGTAAAGGCATCCGCACAGGTATCGTTGCGGAACGCTTTGGCGGTCAAGTAATGGATACACTAGGTATCGAAAACTTCATTAGCGTAAAACGCACCGAAGGTCCTAAGCTAGTAGCAAGCCTTGAAGAGCACGTAAAAGATTACGATATCGATGTAATGAAATTACAACGTGCAAAACGCCTAGAGAAGAAAGAGCTTATTGAAGTGGAACTTGAAAATGGTGCTGTTCTAAAAAGTAAGAGTGTAATCATTTCAACAGGTGCTCGCTGGCGTAATGTTGGCGTACCAGGTGAAGCTGAGTTCAAAAACAAAGGTGTCGCATACTGCCCTCACTGTGACGGTCCACTATTTGCTGGAAAACACGTAGCAGTTATCGGCGGCGGTAACTCTGGTATTGAAGCAGCAATCGACTTAGCAGGTATCGTAAAACACGTAACTGTTCTTGAATTCATGCCAGAATTAAAAGCTGATGCTGTACTGCAAGAACGACTTTACAGCTTACCTAACGTAACTGTTCTGAAAAATGTTCAAACAAAAGAAATTACTGGTACCGACACAGTAAACGGCATTTCTTACATCGATCGCGAAACAGAAGAAGTTCATCATATCGAACTTCAAGGTGTATTCGTTCAAATCGGTCTTGTACCAAACACAGACTGGTTAGGAGACACTGTTGAACGTGTTCGCGGTGAAATCGTAATTGATAAACACGGTGCTACAAACGTACCAGGAGTGTTTGCTGCAGGTGACTGTACAAATAATCCGTACAAACAAATTATTATTTCTATGGGTTCAGGAGCAACTGCAGCTTTAGGTGCTTTTGATTACTTAATCCGTAACTAATCAAGTTTTTACAAAAGCAGGTGCCTTTGGCACCTGCTTTCTTTATCATGCTAATCTATAAACTAAAAACCTTTCATTCCCATTCTTCTCATAAGCTCCCGGTAACCTTACTTCCGTCTCCAGCTCAAAAGCTGTCTGATTCTCTAGGAAAAAGATATAATCCTCGGACGGATAATATAAAATAATATCTACACTTCTCTCTACTTCCTCCACCGAAAGTAATATGTTATTTACAACATTCATAAACACTTGTACCGAAAACGGGTTAAAAAAATAAAAACGATTATCACGCATGTCAATCTTATATTCTTGTGCTAAGCAACATTGAAACTCAATTTTATCCTTACTATTTTTCGATTTTTTTGCATAACGATCACGATTTTCCACTGCTTCTTTATAGAACACTTCATTCATTTCAATCCCAACTGCCGAAGCACCGCACTTATGATGCATATAAAAGTTCAATCGCCCTTTGCCGCACCCAAAATCTACAACTCGATCACTACTTTTGATTTCGTATTGATTCAATAACTCATCTAAACCACTATATGGCGTTGGTTCATAGCGATGATAATGCATAGACTTATTAAATCCTTTTTGCTCCCCTACAGTCTTTATATTTAACACTGCGTCGTAATATTGTTCGTTCATTTATTTGCTCCTATTGAGAAATGATACTTTTATTATATACGATAAAGAATTCTGCTACATTCATAGAGGATCGAGCTGACAAGTACATAAAATTATATCGGCGCTTCTCCCCTATTTATCGGCGATATTTTCATTATATCGGCGCTTAGACACAACTTATCGACTATTCGACAAAGGATATCGATTTCGCGACATATAACGACAAAAAGCAAGAGCTAGAAAGCCCCTGCTTTTTCATTCCTTCATCTCTGTTCAAATTTATTAAGCAATGCACGCACTTCATCTGTTGATTTCGTGCTCATCAATTGATTTCTTAATTCAGCAGCTCCATGGAATCCTTTAACATAAATTTTGAAAAAGCGATGAAGTCCTGTGATGGAACGTGGTAGTACTTCCGCATATTGATCTTGAAGATCAAGCTGTAGTCTTAAAAGATCAAGGTGTTCTTTACTGCTATGTTCTCTTGGCTCTTTTTCAAACGCAAACGGATTTTTAAAAATACCTCGCCCGATCATCACACCATCAATGCCGTATTTTTCAGCAAGCTGTAGCCCGGTTTGACGGTCAGGAATGTCTCCATTGATTGTTAGGAGCGTATTTGGTGCGATACGGTCACGTAATTTTTTGATTTCTGGAATTAACTCCCAATGAGCAGCCGCTTGGCTCATTTCTTCTCTTGTACGTAAATGAATAGAAAGGTTTGCAATATCCTGTTTGAAAATATGCGTTAACCACTCCTCCCACTCATTTACTTCCTTAAAGCCAAGTCGTGTTTTTACGCTGACAGGTAGTCCGCCTGCTTTTGCTGCTTGAATAAGTTCTGCTGCGACGTCTGGACGCAGAATAAGGCCACTACCTTTTCCTCTCGAAGCTACATTCGGTACAGGACAGCCCATATTAATATCGATTCCTTTAAACCCTAGTTCTGCCATGCCAATACTCATTTGACGGAAATATTCGGGATTATCTCCCCAAATATGCGCCACTATTGGCTGTTCATCTTCTGTAAAAATCAAACGGCCACGCACACTTTTCATACCCTCTGGATGACAATAGCTATCCGAGTTTGTAAACTCCGTGAAAAATACATCCGGTCGACCGGCTTCACTTACTACGTGACGAAAAACAACATCTGTCACATCTTCCATTGGTGCAAGTACAAAAAATGGTCGTGGTAAATCACGCCAAAAATTATCTATCATGTCAAACTCAAATCCTCTCAATTAAAAAAGTCTAAAGTCAAATGTTACAATCGCTTATTATCAAACACCAGTACATTTGAACATTTATTATTTGTAAAAATCAGCAATATTTATAAACCAAAAAGCAGATGGTATAGATTTTTTCTATATCAACTGCTTTTTTATTATACCAACTTAAGCCAAGCTACACACTCCACATGAGTCGTATGCGGGAACATATCAACAGGCTGTACTTCTTGTGTTTTATACCCGCCTTCTTCTAGTACTTTTAAGTCGCGTGCAAGTGTTGCTGGGTTACATGATACGTATACGACGCGCTTTGGTTTCATGTCGATGATTGTATTTAGTAATGCTTCATCGCAACCTTTGCGCGGAGGGTCGACGACGATTGTGTCGGCGATTACGCCTTCTTTGTACCAGTTTGGAATGACAACTTCCGCTTCTCCAACTGCAAATTCTGCATTTGTCATGTTGTTGAGTTCTGCGTTTCGCTTTGCGTCTTCGATTGCTTCTGGCACAATTTCAACGCCATATACTTTTTTCGCTTTTTGCGCTAAGAATAGAGAAATGGATCCGATTCCGCAGTACGCATCAATAACTGTTTCATTTCCGTCTAGTTGTGCATATTCTAATGCTTTATCGTATAGCACTTTCGTTTGCTCTGGGTTTACTTGATAGAACGAACGCGCTGAAATCGCAAATTGAATATCACCGATAAAGTCATAAATATATTCTGATCCATATAGAACTGTTGTTGTCTCTCCAAAAATAACATTTGTACGTTTCGTGTTTACGCTTTGAACAATTGATTTTACATTTGGGAATTTCGCTGTAATTTCTTCGATTATCGCCTTTTTATTTGGAAGTTCTGCCGTGCGCGTGATGAAAACAAGCATAATTTCCCCTGTTACGTGTCCATATCTTGCCATTACGTGGCGAAGTGTGCCTTTATGACGTTCTTCATTGTACGCACGAATGCCATGCGTTTCACAAATGCGTTTCACTTCTTGAATTAATGTATCGTTCTCTTCCGCTTGAATTAAGCACGTTTCCATATTGATAATATCATGCGTCCCTTGACGGTAAAAACCCGCTACTAGTCCGCCTTCACGTTCTCCAATTGGCACTTGTGCTTTGTTGCGATACACCCACGGATTTTCCATACCGAGAACAGGGTGAACTGGCACGTCATGAAGACCTCCAATACGCTGCATGACATCACGTACTTGCTTTTGCTTCGCTGCTAACTGTCCTTCATACGTTACGTGCTGAAGCTGGCAACCACCGCATTGGTTGTAAACCGGGCACTCTGCCTCTTTACGATATGGACTTTCTGTGTAAAGCTTCATTAAGCGGCCAAATGCGAAATTCTTTTTTACTTTAATAATTTTAATTTGCGCTTTTTCACCTGGTAATCCGTTTTTGACGAAAATGGGATATCCGTCCACTTTCGCAACACCGGCACCATCATGGGTTAAATCTTCAAATACTACATCTATAAACTCGTTTTTTTCAACTGGTGGCGTCATTTTATTACTCATTTTCCGACCTCTCTTTTTCATAACACTGCGTTACATTTTATCATACTTACATAGTCTTTTTCTATTGGAAGAAAAAAAGCTATTGACGACACTTCTCTATTAATGTTACGCTACTAATAATTTAATACGGACGGTGTTACCTCATATATCCTCGATAATATGGATCGAGAGTTTCTACCTGGCAACCAATAATTGCCGGACTATGGGGAAAACTAATGAATATTAGCTTATAGGAAGACTTATATTGATTAGCTTTCTCTCATAGATGAAAGTGAATCTATTATGAGTCTTTTTTTATTTTCACTTTTAACAGGTCGGACATCTTACGTATGACATAAAACTTTTTAATCCTTTATTTATTAGTTATATAACTAATGTTTTATGTAAAAACTTTATAAGAACTTGTGAAAGGGGCAATTACATGCAATATGTAATAAGCATTATCGGCATCCTCGCCGTGTTAGGTTTATGCTTTGCTTTATCAAACAACAAAAGTAAAATTAACTTTCGTGCAATTGCTATTATGATTGTTTTTCAAATTTTTATTGGTTGGTTTATGTTTGCCACAAAGGTTGGTCAACAAATCATTATTTTAATTAGTAAAGTCTTCAACAAACTCATTAAACTTGGTACAACAGGTGTTGATTTTCTTTTTAATGGAATTCAACGAGATTTTGTCTTTTTCTTAAACGTACTATTAATTATCGTCTTTTTCTCGGCACTACTTTCTATTTTTAGTTATTTAGGCGTTTTACCATTTATTGTTCGCGTTGTAGGTGGTGCTATTTCAAAAGTTACTGGTTTACCACGCGTCGAGTCCTTCCATGCCGTAAATTCTGTATTTTTCGGTTCAAGTGAAGCTTTAATCGTAATTAAAAATGACTTAAAACACTTTAATAAAAACCGTATGTTCATCATTTGTTGTTCAGCGATGAGCTCTGTTTCAGCTTCTGTTACCGCATCATACGTGATGATGCTAGATGCGAAATATGTATTAGCTGCTCTTCCATTGAACTTATTCTCAAGCTTAATTGTTTGTTCTTTATTAACACCCGTTGATACAAAACGCGAAGAAGAAACTGTTCAAAAGTTTGATCGAAGCTTATTTGGTGATAGCTTCATTGGTGCAATGATTAATGGTGCATTAGACGGCTTAAAAGTAGCTGGTATCGTTGCTGCATTAATGATCGCCTTCATTGGTGTAATGGAAGTTGTAAACTACGTAATTACCTCCGCTTCAGGTGCAATGGGACATACAATTACACTACAACAAATTTTTGGTTATATTCTAGCCCCATTTGCTTTCCTAATGGGGATTCCAGTTCATGAAATTATCCCAGCTGGCGGCATTATGGGAACGAAAATCGCCTTAAATGAATTTGTAGCAATTCTTGATTTAAAAGAAATTGCGAAAACATTATCTCCACGTACAATTGGAATCGTTACAGTATTCTTAATTAGCTTCGCAAGTATTAGCCAAATTGGTGCAATCGTTGGTACCATTCGTGCTCTTTCTGAAAAACAAGGAAGTGTTGTTTCTAAATTTGGTTGGAAAATGCTATTTGCATCAACACTTGCTTCTATTTTATCCGCTACCATCGCTGGATTATTTATTTAACAAAAAGTCTCTATGATACGAGTCGTATCATAGAGACTTTTTGATTTCGCTTACTTTAAATTTAGCTTAATTCTTATTTCCTAATATTTATTATCCTTCCCAAAATGTTATAATTTGTAAAAATGAGATGAGGGATTATAATGAAGGCTCATATTCTTTTTGATTTTTTACATGTACTGTTTTTCAGTTTAAAAAGCTACTATATATTAGGAATTCCAATGTATGTATTCATTCTACCTGTCCTTTTTGTAGCAGCTTATGTAAGCATTTCCTTCAATAAAAAAAGAAAAAGTAGGTCGATTCACAACCACTAATTTTCCTCAAATGATATGATGAACAAGGGTATAAACCCACCACTCTTATAGGGGTGGGTATTTCAATGTAAATAGGCAACATACTACACAATAGAAGGTGATCGTTATGAAAAAATATATCGCTATTGCTTTATGCACATCTGCTATTCTAGCGGGCTGTAACACTAGCAATGTAAGTAATGAACCAAAACAAGAGAAACAGGTTCAAAAGCAAGTAAAAAAACAAGACGAGCTTGTAAAACCGCAAGGAAAGATTGTTTCTGATCCTATTACATATGAATCTATGAATACATCAATTCGTGTGACAGATGTAAAAGATTCTTTCACAGAAGTACAATATAAAATTTGGCGAACAGCAGACGGGAAAGAGAGCGCAAAACCTTTCGCTTCTAAAGAAAAAGACAATCAATTTGTAATTCCTTTTCATGTAAACGAGTTTGAAGGAAAACGCGGTGAATATCAAATTGAAGCATTCGGTGTGAAAGAAGACGGCAAACGCATCCCTCTTACACCATCTACCATTACATTCCAGCAACATGTTCCTATCTTAATGTATCATGCTATCGATGATTATCACGGTCAAGGAATTAAAGACTTATTTGTATCACCTGCTAACTTTGAAGCACAAATGAAATATTTAAAAGACAACGGGTATACGTTATTAACATTTGAACGATGGAACGAGATTAATAAAGTGAATAAACCGATATTTGTAACACTTGATGATGGGATGAAAAATAATATGAATGCATTCCGCATTCTGCAACAATTAAAGGATGCTACTTTTAAACCGACTGCAACCGAATATATGATTGTTGATAATGTAGGTGTTGAAGGTGCCTTATCAGCTGATGAAATAAAAGAGATGGTGAACTCTGGTATTTTCTCTGTCCAATCTCATACAGCGACACATGCTGACCTACCAAAAATCACAAACTATGAAGAAGAATTAAAAGGATCGAAAGAAAAGCTTGAAAAGATTACTGGAAAGCCTGTGATCGCTATTGCCTATCCGTTTGGACATGTAAATGATCAAGTTGTTGCAGAAACGAAAAAATATTATCAGTTTGCTACAACAACTAAACCAGGACAATTCATTACAAAAGGTGAAGCGGACGAATTGTTAAAAATGAAACGTGTTCGCGTCCACCACACAACTACGGTAGAGCAATTTGCTGCGTCTATTAAATAAGTATACATAAAAGCTCAATAACAGATGTATTCTATTTATATTTTTGAATTTTTCCTGTATTATGTATATAATAAACATTTCGAATAAAGGAGATTACATATATGTCATTTGAACAGAACTTAGAGAAATATGCTGCACTTGCAGTAAATGTTGGCGTAAACATTCAACCTGGTCAAACGTTATCGATTAATGCTCCACTTGAAGCTGCTCCATTTGTACGTCTCGTTACAGAAAAAGCATATAAATCTGGTGCAAAGCATGTATATGTAGATTGGAATGATGAAGTGTTAACACGCTTAAAGTTTGATTTAGCTCCAGATGAAGCGTTCTCTGAATTTCCTGCTTGGAAAGCGCGTGCACGTGAAGAATTAGCAAAAGAAGGTGCGGCATTTATGTCTATTTATGCAGAGAATCCTGACTTATTAAAAGGTGTAGATGCAACAAAAATTGCAACTGCTCATAAAGTTGCTGGAGAAGCGATGAAGGTATATCGCGATTATGTACAAGCTGATAAAGTAAGCTGGTGCGTCATCTCTGTTCCTACAAAAGAATGGGCTGCAAAAGTATTCCCTGATGTATCGCCCGAGCAACAAGAAGCAAAGCTGTGGGATGCTATTTTCCAAGCGACTCGTACAAATCTTGAAAACCCAGTTGAAGCATGGAAAAAGCATGATGAAACATTACATAAAAAAGTCGACTACTTAAATGAAAAACACTATAAAGCACTTCACTACACAGGCCCTGGAACAGATTTAACAATTGAACTTCCAGAAAAACACATTTGGGCTGGCGCTGGTAGCTTAAATGAAAAAAATGTACCGTTTATGGCTAATATCCCAACAGAAGAAGTCTTTACTATGCCATTAAAGACAGGTGTGAACGGCTATGTTTCGAACACAAAACCATTTGTGTTTTCCGGAAATATTATTGATAACTTTACACTCACTTTTGAAAATGGTCGCATCGTTGACTATAAAGCAGACGTTGGCGAAGAAGCGTTAAAACATTTAATTGAAACAGATGAAGGCTCTCATTTCTTAGGGGAAGTTGCCTTAGTGCCGCATGATTCACCGATTTCAAATACAAATATTCTATTCTACAATACACTATTTGATGAAAATGCCTCTTGTCATTTAGCAATTGGAAATGCTTATGCATTTAACTTAGAGGGCGGAAAAACAATGACGAAAGAGGAGCTTGCAGCAAACGGAGCAAATGCTAGCATTACACACGAAGACTTCATGATTGGTTCAGCTGATCTTGATATCGATGGTATTACAGCTGATGGGAAACAGGAGCCTATCTTCCGTAAAGGGAATTGGGCGTTTTAATACAACATAAAAGCTGTCTTCCAAAAATCGGAAGACAGCTTTTATGTTGCTGATGAAACCTTTAATCCGATTACACCTAATACAATGAACAGAATGCAAAACGCTTGAAACAAGCTAATATGTTCTTTAAAAAAGCAAAAGCTAATGATTGTAATACATAATGTGCCTAAACCGGACCAGATTGCGTAAGCAATACTTAAATGAATCTTTTTTACAACAATGGCAAAAACGCTAAAACAAATGCCATAACATACAAAGATGAATACACTTGGAACAAACTTCGTTAAACCATTTGATAACTTCATTGCGACCGTTCCAGCGACTTCAAATATAATTGTTACGAGTAGTAATAACCAATATATCATCTAGATCCCTCATCTTTTTGTTAGATTATAGAGATTCTAGTATATATTTTTATCTTCTCCTAAACAAGATTGTTAGCATTATAATCCTAATGAAATATATTTAATTTCTAAATACTCTTCAATTCCAAAGTGACCGCCTTCACGACCGATCCCGCTTTCTTTAAATCCACCAAACGGCGCTTGTGCAACAGATGGAAGGCCATCATTTAAACCGATAATTCCATATTCTAATGCTTCACTAATTTGGAATGCTTGACTCATATCTTTTGTAAATATATATGCCGCTAAACCATATGGCGTATTATTCGCACGCTCAATCACTTCTTCTACCGTTTTAAACTTCGCAACTGGCGCTACTGGACCAAATGTCTCTTCTGTCATGCATAGCATCGTATCATTTGCACCGCCAATAACAGTTGGTTCAATAAAGTGACCATTTAATTCTGTAACCGTTTGGCCTCCATATAAAATTTCGCCGCCTTTTTTCACTGCATCTTCAATGTGCTCTTGTACTTTTTCTACTGCATTTGCATCGATAAGCGGTCCTACAGTTGTCCCTTCACCAAAGCCATCTCCAACTTTTAACTGTGCAACTGCTTTTTTGAATTTCGCTACAAATTCTTCATATACCGCTTCCTGTACAAAAACGCGGTTTGTACAGATACATGTTTGCCCAGCATTACGGAATTTCGACCCAATTACAGCTTCGACAGCTTTATCTAAATCCGCATCATTCATCACGATAAATGGAGCGTGCCCTCCTAGTTCAAGTGACACTTTCTTCATCGTTTTCGCAGCGCTAGACATTAATTCTTTTCCAATTTCCGTTGATCCTGTAAAGGAAACTTTTCTTACGCGGCCATCTTCCATCCAAGCATCTGCAATCGCTTTGGCACTACCTGTTACAATGTTTAAAACACCTTTTGGAATATTAGCTTCATGTGCTAATTCCGCTAATTTCAGCGCTGTTAACGGGGTTTGGCTAGCAGGTTTTACAACTGCTGTACAGCCTGCTGCAAGTGCTGGTGCTACTTTTCTTGTAATCATTGCCGCTGGGAAGTTCCATGGTGTAATAGCTGCAATAACCCCAACAGGTTGTTTCGTTACTAAAATACGTTTATTCGGATGAGAAGCTGGAATCATTTCACCGTATACACGTTTTCCTTCTTCTGCATACCACTCTACAAAGCTATTTGCATAATTTACTTCTCCAAGTGCCTCAAGAAATGGCTTTCCTTGTTCTCTCGTCATAATAGCAGCAATTTCTTCTTTATTTTCATCAATAAGCGTAAACCATTTTCTTAATTTCTCCGCACGCTCAGCCGCTGTTAATTTTGACCAAGATTTAAAAGCTTCATGCGCAGCATCAACGGCTTGCTTCGCCTCTGTCACTCCACCTTTTGGAACCGTGGCAAATATCTCTTGTGTTGCTGGATTATGAATTTTAATTTGTTCCTCTAATTGAATCCATTCACCATTTATATACATTGCTTTTTGATCTAAATTTACATATGTCGCTTTCTTATCCAAAATTCTCTTCCTCCTCTATACTTTCCTGTTTGAAAGTGTTTCTTTTATACTTACCGAGAAGCATTCTAATAAAGAAATAACCTCCCAAAGTTACCCAACCTAGTACCATTAACCATTCATATGGCCAAATTAGCGCCGCTGGCATGCCTGGCATATATAATACAATAAAGCCAATACTTAATATAATTGCAATACTTCCAACTACTCTTCCATTCTTTACTTGAAATGGTCGCTTCATCTTCGGTGCTCTTTTGCGTAATATGAAAAAGGATAGACTGACTAATAAGTAAGAAACAACAATGCCAAGTCCACCTGCATCTACAATCCAAACAAGCGCCGGTCTTCCTAGTAATGGTGCAAAAAAGGATAGCATCCCTAAAAAGATGATAGAATGAGAAGGGGTGTTATATTTTGGATGCACTTTTCCAAACCATGCCGGTATCATTCCTTCTTTCGACATTGCGTATAATACACGGCTGCCTCCAATGATGAAAGCATTCCAACTTGTAATGATACCAGCTAAGCCACCAAAAATTAAGATATTCGCAAATACTTTAGAACCGAACACTGCTCCCATAGTATCTGCTGTTGCTAATTTTGTTTGAAGAAGCGCTTTCTGATTTAACGCCATTGATACACCTAATGCTATAAAAAGATAGAAAATCACAGCACAAATGACAGAAAAAATTAAAAGTTTCCCAATCTCTTTAAATGGAAGATTTACTTCTTCAGCAACTTGAGGGATTACATCGAATCCAACAAATAAAAACGGAACCATAATAAGAACGGTCATAACTCCGCCTATACCATCTATAAAAAACGGTTCTAAATTTTTTGTATCGCCGTTGAAACCAGCGCCAAAAACAAGCATAATTCCTGTTACTACAATAAAGAGAGTAAATATACTTTGAAACACAGCTGCTGTCTTCACACCAAAATAATTGATAATTGTAATAAACAGGGCACCACCCATTCCAATCATCGCCCATGTCAAGTATACATCCCAACCAGCAATCGTCCATAAATAAATGCTTTGATAATGAGGTAATACATAATCTACCACTGTCGGTAATGCAACAGCTTCAAAGGTAACGACAGATACATATCCTAGTATGATTGCCCATGATGCAACAAAAGCCGCCTTCTTTCCAAATGCCTTACGTACATACAATAAGCCACCGCCTGTTTCCGGCATCGCGGAAGCAAGTTCAGCGTATGTTAATCCAACGAAAATAACAAGTAACCCTCCAATAATAAAGGCAATTACAGCCCCCATTGAACCAGCAGATGTAACCCAATCCCCCGAGAGAACAACCCAGCCCCATCCAAGCATTGCACCGATCGCAAGGAAAAGAACATCAAAACGTGATAACACCTTTTTAAGTTTCTTCTCTCCCAACTATGAAATCCCCTCCTATTAACTTTTTAATTTTCCGAGTAGCTGCCGATTGGCTTATTTTCAAAAACTCTGCTACTTTATAGCTTGATCCATATGTTTTATATGCTTTTAAAATAATATTCCGCTCTACTTCCTCCAACATTTGGTATAGACTTTGACCAGATTGTTCAATCGTTACTTCTTGCATAGATACTGGTAAATCTTCTATCGTAACAATATCATCAGCAGTAATAACAAGCCGCTCAATTACATTCTCAATTTCACGATTATTCCCTTCCCAAGGATATCCTACAAACATTTGTAATGTACTAGGGGCTAATTTCACATCTCGTCCATACTTTTCATTAAAGTGCTGTAAATAATGATAAACTAATGGCAAAATATCCTCTGTTCTTTCACGAAGGGGCGGAATTTGAATCGGTATGACATTTAGACGGTAAAACAAGTCTTTTCGAAAAGTCCCTTGTTTCACCATTTCTGCTAAATTTCTATTCGTAGCTGCTACAATACGAACATCCACCTTTTTTAATTCTCTACCCCCTACCGGGCGGAATGTTTTTTCCTGTAGCACTTGTAATAATTTCGCTTGCATTTCTAGCGGTATTTCTCCTATTTCATCTAAAAAAAGCGTTCCTTTATGTGCGAGTTCTAATATTCCTTTCTTCCCTTCACGATTGGCACCCGTAAAAGACCCTCCAGCATATCCAAATAGCTCTGATTCAATAAGATTTGTTGGCAATGCCGCACAGTTCATTTCATAAAACACTTCATTTTTTCGATGGCTAATTTCATGTAAATGACGTACTAATCTACTCTTTCCTACACCGGTCTCACCCAAAATGAGGACTGTACTATCTACCATGGATATTTTTTTGATTGTTTCGACTATTTTCTGCATAGCTACACTTTTAAAAATAAGTCCTTCGTGCTCATATGTTTCTCGTAATTCCCTTTTATATGTCTTTAATTGATGATCCATCTCCTCTACTTTTTTTCGTAATTGATAAAGTTCAGTGAGATCACGAGAATAACTGATGACTCTACGTAAATTTCCCTTTGCATCAAACACCGGTCTTGTACGAACATGTAAATACTCACCTGATTTTGTTGTCTGAACAAGTTCAATTGGTTTCTTCTTCTCAATGACTTCTAATGTTGCAGATGGATAGAAAATCCCTTCCTTTTGCAAATCTTTCACATGTTTCCCAATCAATTCTTTCGCGGACAATTGATAGTGCCTTTCACATGTACTATTTACACGTACAACAATCCCTTTCTCATCCGTAACAAAGATTTCGTCAAACGCATATTCAAATACATCTTTTAAATCCATATATGCTCTTTCCTTTTCTGCAACCATTCTAGCCACTCCTCAAAGTCAATCCCTTACTCCAATTATTTACCTCTTATATTCTATTATAAATCTAAAACTTAATTTAAGGGAATTTTCTGTATTTTTAAGGCGGTAAACTAGAATAATTGCAACTGTGTTATCGGTACATCCACCCTTTATACCCGAGCCATATTTGCTTGTGTATAACAAGATTGTAAAGATTCTTCAATAATTGTAAGCCCTTCTTCCAATTGCTCATCTGTAATAATGAGCGGCATAAGAACACGAATGACATTTCCATAAGTTCCCGCTGATAATAAAAGCAAGCCACGTTTATTCGCTTCAGCACATAAGTTTGCAGTTAAAGCTTTATCAGGCTCTTTCGTACTGCGATCTTTCACAAGCTCAAATGCACACATTGCCCCTAATCCACGAACATGACCAATACAATGATATTTCTTCTTCATCTCTTCAAATCGTTCCATCACAATTTTCCCAATATGCATAGCTCGATCATTTAACTTTTCTTTCTCAATAATATCTAAAACAGCTAATGCGGCTACGCAGCCAAGTGGACTTCCCGCGTACGTTCCTCCAAGCTCGCCTGGTGCTGCCTCATTCATTATCTCCTTACGACCAATAACTCCACTAATTGGTACTCCAGCCCCTAGTGACTTAGAAACCGTAATTAAATCTGGTACAACATCGTAATGATCAATTGCAAAATATTTTCCTGTCCGGCTAAATCCTGTTTGAATTTCATCAGCTACAAATAAAATGTCATATTCCGAGCAAAGACGACGTACTTCTTGAACAAACTTTTTACTTGGAACGATAAAACCACCCTCACCTTGAACAGGTTCCATTACAACAGCAGCTATGCTTTCTGGAGCTACTTCTGATAGGAAGAAGTTCTTCAATTCTTCAATCATAAAGTTATCATATTGCTCATCTGTTAACCCTTCTGGACGGCGATACTCATATGGAAACGGCGCTTTATATACTTCAGGGGCAAATGGTCCAAAGCCAAATTTATACGGTTTCACTTTACTTGTCATCGTCATTGTCATTAATGTGCGACCATGAAATCCTTTTGAAAATGCAATGATACCAGATCTTCTCGTATATTTACGAGCAATCTTCACCGCATTTTCAACTGCTTCCGCACCGCTATTTAAAAATAATACTTGCTTATCAAAATTTCCTGGTGCTAATCTAGCTAATTTCTCTGCTAGCTCAATATACGGTTCATACATCATAACATTAAAGCCAGTATGAATATATTGATCTACTTGTTTATGAAGCGCTTCTGTTACTGCTGGATGACAATGCCCTACATTAATCGTTCCAATCGCACCTGCAAAATCAATGAATTGATTTCCATCGACATCTGTTACAAGTGCTCCATCTGCTGATTGTACAAACGTTGAAATCCCATTACTCACACCTCTTGGTATAATATTTTGACGACGTTCTAATAAAGAAGCTGCTTTTGGCCCTGGAATTTGCTCATTTACTTTTGCATATTTTTTTATACTCATCGTTTTTCCCATCCTTTTCTATACAATGTTTTTTCTTATATCCATTGCAAAATGTATGCCAACTTATGATCCTAGCATTCTTCCCTTTTTCTTTATATTTCAACATAAAAAATAAGTCTATAACGACTTATTTCAAGTCAGTATAGACTTATTTTATTTACCTATTAGGCTTTACTTGTTCAAAAAGAAGTGTACCAGAACTTGAAATTAGATCTCCTACCGAATCTAATATAAGATCGGCAAGCGGTGCTAAAGTTTGATAATCCCCAGTCCCAGATAGCACACCAATCGCATAACAATCCCCGCTATTTTTCGCTAAATGTAAATCTGTTGGGGTATCTCCAATAACAGCAATTTCTGACGGTATGAGATGAAATCTTTCGCAAATGAATTCTATAATTTTTTTATCTGGTTTTTGTGCTGGGAAAGTGTCAGAAGTAATTATACAATCAAAGAAAGATTCCAATTGATATTGCTTCAAGAATAATTCTGTTGGCGCTAAATCATCAGCTGTTACAACACCTAAAATAAATTCTCTATCTTTCAACGCTTGCAAAATTTCCGGAATATTCGCGGTCATTTTCATATGAGAGCGGTGTTCATACATAAGAGTAAATAATTGCTGACTCACCCACTGAGACATATTCTCTTCTTTTTCTGATGAAATATATTCACAAAATACTTTTGCTACATCACGACTTGTTCCAGCTGCTAAGGCACTCTCAGGATGAACAAAATTTTCTTCTACACCTATTTCACTTAAAAGCGTTTGTTGTAAAGATTGTGGTAAATCATATACCTTTATAAGTTGAGCGACAAGTTCTCCGGCCACTTTTACCCAAACGGAATGAAAATCCATTAATGTACCATCTTTATCAAATAATATTGCTTTGATCTTCTCCATAACCCCCCACCTTTCTCTTCTTCTCTCTCCCATTGTAACAAGGAAATATGGATAAAAAATGAATATATTGTAAAGATGCCATAAAAAACAAACAAACTTCCAATTTACAATCTAAATCGAATCATTTGACTATCATTTTGGAAAGGCGTAGAATTACTTTCATCGTAATGAGCTAATTATTTAACTTTATTAACTATCATGATAGTTTCCTACAATTTTTATATTATTATAGGAGATGTTTATATGGTTGAAGAAATGTTTTATCGAAAAATATTAGAAAATCTCTTTTCAGACCCTATTGAAGTGACACTTTGGGATGGAAAAACAGTTCAATATGGTGAAGGAGAACCTCTATTTCAAATTACATTCCATAAACCCCTTTCCAAAAAAGAACTTGCCAACGACCCATCGATTGCATTCGGCGAAGCTTATATGAATGGAGATATTGAATTAAAGGGTGATCTTGAAAAAGCGATTGAGTCCATTTACAAGAGCCAAGAAAGCTTTTTAGGAAATAGTAAGTTGCAATACTTCACAAGTAAATGGAATTTTTCAAAGAAGAAAAACAAAGAAGACATTACTCATCACTATGATATTGGAAACGACTTTTATAAATTATGGCTTGATGACACAATGACGTATTCTTGTGCTTATTTTCAGCATCCTGATGACCCCTTAACAACAGCTCAACATAATAAAGTAAATCACATTCTAAAAAAATTAAATCTGCGTAAAGGAGATACTTTGTTAGATATCGGATGCGGATGGGGAGAACTGATTACAGCAGCCGCGAAACAATATGGCGTGAAGGCAATGGGCGTAACATTAAGTGAAGAACAATACGCAAAAACTACTGAAAAAATTAAGCAAGAAGGCCTTACTGATTTAGTGGAAGTTGCCTTACTTGATTATCGTGACATTACAAATCGCAAGTTCGACAAAATTGTAAGTGTTGGTATGATTGAACATGTGGGAAAAGATCGTATTACTGAATATTTTCATACAGTAAATCGTCTATTAGCAGACGGTGGTGTTTCTGTACTACATTGTATTACTTCCCCAACAGATGGAGCTACAAATGGATGGATTGAAAAATATATCTTCCCTGGCGGATACGTTCCAGCTGTTAGTGAATTAATTACAAACATCACGAATCAAAAAATGTTCCTCGTGGATGTGGAAAGTTTACGAAGACACTACGGTAAAACATTGGAACACTGGGCCAAAAATTTCGAAAATGCACTTGATGAAATTCGCAAAACGAAAGATGAACGCTTCATCCGGATGTGGCGCCTCTATTTAAATGCTTGCGCAGCTTCATTCTATACTGGCAATATCGACTTACACCAATTCGTATTTACTAAAGGGATTAATGATGATATTCCATGGACACGCGCCTATATGTATGATACAAAGCAATAATAAGCTATTAAAAAAGAGGATGCCATTATAAGGCGTCCTCTTTCTGCTCAGGAACAAATAGTTCTAAGCAATGATAGATGTTTTCAAACTCCATCGGTGCATCTCCACCGTATTCACCATCTAAGTTGATCATTAACTTATCAGGCGAATGCACCTTAATACGATTTGCTTGCGTATATAATACTTTTGGATTGTTAATATGCTCACCGCGCTGCGCTTGAGTTGCCGCTTTAATTAAATCCGCTATTGATCCTTTTTTCAGTACTAACAAGTCAAATAACCCATCATTAATAGAAGCATATGGTGCTACCTTTTCAAATCCACCTACTGAACGTGTATTTGTAATTAAAAACATCGTAATTTCTTCTTGCAGCAACTTTCCATCATACTCAATCTCAACATACGTTGGATGTAATGACGGTAACATTTCAATTCCTTTTAAGTAATATGCTAATTGTCCTAGCACTGTTTTTAATTTGCTCGGCACTTCATACGTTAACTCTGTAATACGTCCGCCTCCAGCAATATTAATAAAATATGTATCGTTTGCTCTACCAAGATCTAACGGGACCGTTTTCCCTTCACAGATAATATCTGCCGCTTCTTCAATAGAACGTGGGACACCAATAGCACGTGCAAAATCATTCGTTGTTCCAACTGGAATAATTCCAAACTTCGGACGATGTTCCTGCTCTACTAAACCATTTACCACTTCATTTAAAGTCCCATCACCGCCTGCTGCAATGACTACATCAAATTTACGCTTTGCCGCTTGCCTCGCCGCAATTGTTGCGTCTCCAGGACCTGTTGTCGCGTGACAAGATGTTTCATATCCAGCTTGTTCTAATTTCTGTAATACTTCTGGTAAATGCTTTTTAAATAACTCACGACCAGAAGTAGGATTATAAATTATTCTTGCTCGTTTCATCATGTATTAGCACAGGAATTTTCTCATTCATCAATTCAGAAAAAAGAATATATCCAACTTTTCTCCAGCCTTCCTATGCCTGCCTCCTCTCATCTCCATATCCTTCTTTTATCCCAATTTAAAAGGACAAGTAAGAACCAGGATTCATATCGCTATGCATTCGCAAATCCTACCATTCTTCATCGCTATTACTGTTTGTTTTATGGAAAACATGGGAATCTTAATGATCTATTTTTCATAAGATAAAAAACTTTATATGTCTAGATGTATCATTATTCCCACCTTTTTGCAACTATCATACCATAGTTGCTATACAAACATTTTCCCACATTTTACAGAAAAAAACACCCACATGCGGGTGTTTTTTTCCTTGATCTTTCATTACGGACTAGTTCTTGCAGCTAGAAGGATCAGGCGTTTCTCCTCCTGTAGTGAAGCAAAAAACACTTCTCTTTCGAAGGCTCCAACGCCTCCTTCTTCTAATCGAACCGCCTATGTTTTTCTTTTTATCGCTTATTTATTTCTTCTAGTAAGATTTTATTCACAAGCGGTGGGTTTGCTTGTCCTTTTGTCGCTTTCATAATTTGACCAACTAAGAAACCAATTGCACGGTCTTTACCGTTTTTAAAGTCTTCAATAGATTGTGCATTATTATCAAGGATTTCTGTTACAATCTTACGAAGTGTACCTTCATCAGAAATTTGAACAAGACCTTTTGCTTTCACGATTTCTTCTGGGTCTCCACCTTTTTCAATTAACTCGTTAAATACTTTCTTCGCAATTTTAGAAGAAATCGTACCTTTCTCGATTAATTGAATCATTTTAGATAGCCCAGCAGGTGTTAAAGCTACATCTTTTAATTCTTTTTGTTGTTTGTTTAAATATGCAAGCACTTCACCCATTAGCCAGTTTGATGCTAACTTCGCATCTGCACCGCCTGCAACTGTTTCCTCAAAGAAATCAGACATTTCTTTTGTTAATGTTAATACGTGTGCATCGTAAGCTGGCAGACCAAGTTCTGCAACATAACGTGCTTTACGAGCATCTGGAAGTTCAGGAATGGAAGCACGAACTTGTTCTTTCCATTCCTCATCAATATAAAGTTCAACTAAATCCGGTTCTGGGAAGTAACGATAATCGTCAGATCCTTCTTTTACACGCATTAAGATTGTTTTCTTTGTAGCTTCATCATAACGACGTGTTTCTTGTTGAATAATACCACCGGATAGTAATTCTTTTTCTTGACGAGCTTGTTCAAACTCAAGACCTTTTTGAACATAAGTGAAAGAGTTTAAGTTTTTTAGTTCTGCTTTTGTACCAAACTTCTCTTGCCCTACTGGACGAAGAGAAATGTTTGCATCACAGCGAAGAGAACCTTCTTCCATCTTACAATCAGATACACCAGTGTATTGAATGATTGATTTTAATTTTTCTAAGTATGCATATGCTTCTTCTGGCGTACGCATATCTGGCTCAGATACGATCTCAATTAACGGAAGGCCTTGACGATTGTAGTCTACTAATGAGTAACCTTCACCTGTATGTGTTGATTTACCTGCATCTTCTTCTAAATGAAGACGAGTAATACCGATTCGTTTCTTTTGACCGCCTACTTCGATTTCAATCCAACCATTTTGCCCAATTGGTTTATCAAATTGAGAGATTTGGTATGCTTTCGGATTATCTGGATAGAAATAGTTCTTGCGGTCAAACTTCGTTTCTGTTGCGATTTCACAGTTTAAAGCCATTGCAGCTTTCATTGCAAAGTTGACTGCCTCTTTGTTTAAAGTTGGAAGTACCCCTGGGTATCCTAAATCAATTACACTTGTTTGTGTATTTGGATCCGCTCCGAATTCTGTTGGACTCGCAGAGAAAATTTTCGAATTTGTTTTTAACTCAACGTGAACCTCTAAACCAATAATTGTTTCAAAATTCATCTATGCTCGCCTCCTTACAGACTTGCTTTTTTTGTATGATAGTCTGTTGCTTGCTCAAATGCATGTGCAACGCGGTAAATTGTCGCTTCATCGAAATGTTTACCAATGATTTGCAAACCAAGCGGCATATTATTAGCGCCGAATCCACATGGAACAGAAATCGCTGGAACACCTGCTAAGTTTACTGGGATTGTTAAAATGTCATTTGCATACATTGTCATTGGATCATCAATTTTTTCGCCTACTTTAAACGCTGGAGTTGGCGTTGTTGGTCCAATAATCACATCGTAATTTGCAAATACATTTTCAAAGTCATTTTTAATTAATGTACGTACTTGTTGTGCTTTTTTGTAATATGCATCATAGTAACCAGAGCTAAGTGCAAATGTACCGAGCATAATACGACGTTTTACTTCGTCTCCGAACCCTTCACTACGCGTATTTTTGTAAAGATCCATTAAGTTATTCACATTATCAGAACGAACACCGTAGCGTACGCCATCAAAGCGTGACAGATTAGAAGACGCTTCAGAAGAAGAAATTAAGTAGTACGTTGCTAGCGCGTATTTAGAGTGCGGAAGGGATACTTCTTCCCAAGTTGCGCCCATACCTTCTAACACTTTTAAAGCAGCTAGTACGGACTCACGAGCTTCTTCACCAACACCTTCTCCTAAATATTCTTTTGGTACAGCAATACGTAAACCTTTTACATCGCCTGTTAAACCAGCTAAATAGTTACCTACTTCAATATTTGCAGAAGTTGCATCCATACGGTCAACACCTGAAATAGCTTGTAATAAGTACGCATTGTCTTCTACAGTACGTGTAATTGGTCCGATTTGATCAAGTGAAGATGCAAATGCGACTAAACCATAACGAGATACACGTCCATAAGTTGGTTTTAAACCTACAACACCGCAATATGCAGCTGGCTGACGGATGGAACCGCCTGTATCAGAACCTAGAGAGAATAATACTTCTCCAGCTGCAACTGCTGCTGCAGAACCACCGCTAGAGCCACCTGGAACATATTCTAAATTCCATGGATTTTTCGTAGCATAAAAACCAGAGTTTTCATTGGAAGAACCCATTGCAAACTCGTCCATATTTAATTTACCGATTGTAATTGTGTCAGCTTCGTTTAACTTCTGCACAACTGTCGCATCATAAATTGGATCAAAGTTTGCTAACATTTTGCTTGCACAAGTTGTACGAAGACCTTTTGTTACAATGTTATCTTTAACACCGATTGGCATACCGAATAATAGACCATTATCTTCAGCACCAATTTTTGCATCTAATTCTTTCGCTTTCGCACGTGCGTTTTCTTCATCTAATGTAAGAAACGCTTTTACGTTATCTTCAACATCCGCAATACGTTTGTAAGACTCTTCTACTAAATCCGTAACGGAAATTTCTTTGTTGTTTAATTTCTTATGTAACTCTGATACAGAATGATCAAATAATGACATCGAAATTCCCCCCCTATTCTAATACTGCTGGAACACGGATTTGATTCTCTTTGTGATCCGGTGCATTTTTTAATACTTCTTCTACTGGTAAACCTTGTTCTGGTACATCTTCACGCATAACATTTCTCATCGTTAATACGTGAGTTGTTGGTTTGACATTTGTTGTATCCAATTCATTTAACTGTTCTGCAAAAGTAACAATTGCATCGAGTTGTTTTTGAAACTTTTCTGCTTCTTGATCTGTAATGGCAAGACGCGCTAAATGCGCTACATGCTTTACATTCTCAACGGAAATTCTTGACACGGCTAGGCCACCTCCATAATATATCGTGCAATCTACAATACTATTGATGATACCAAATTTTCAGTACTTCAAGCAAGTCAACACATGGCACTTATAGCACTTTTACATAAAAAAAGAAAGGCTTTTGCCTTTCTCGTAAATCACTCTTTATCTAATGGTTTATTTTTCGGAAATCTTTCGTTATCTTCTTCATTATCACGAATTGTTTTTTGAAGTACAAAACATGACATTGTTAAAAACAATGTACCTATTAAATAGTATCCTTTTACACTAAGCGTTTCATCTAGTGTATAAATACCAATCAACATACCTGAAAGCGCACAAACAAACGAAGTCCATGCTAAAAACGTGAACGCTTGCGTATTTCTCCTTCTCATTGTTCTCCCCCTTATAGCTGCATATCCATTATAGATAAATATATTTATCATCATGGATTTTTATGTAATTTTTTCTCTTTATTAATCTATCATAAAATTTTCTCACTTCACAACTTATTTTCGAATTAATCAAAAAAATATATGGCGTTATCGTTATTGACTGTGCACCAACGAGTGAAACACTTGCTATGTTAAGTTTTCTTGACATGCTCGGATGGTGGATGGAAAAACTCTTTTCTATTAACAGAAAAGTATTAAAAGTTGCCCGTCCTGTGGCACAACCTTTACTCGGTATCCCTTTCCTACAGATGATATCATGGATGAATTAACAAACACACTCAAGCAACTAGAAGAAATACGAGAACTTTTTTCCAATCGTGATATAATAAAGTGAAACTTTAATCAGTGGGGTTTTTCTTCATCTCCCACTGATTATGAGCCCTCACCAATCGGGCTGTTACGGGCAGCCCTACTCCCACCTATCTTCCTTGCTTCTCTCTGAATCTTGAGGTGGGAGTCTTACTGCCCTAAAATAGCGGGATAAATTCACATTGTTGTAAATCCTGAAAAAATGATGATTAACGAGGCTCAGTATAGCTTTACCTATTAAAGTATTACTATCGAATAACAATATGGGAAGCCCTCTCCTTAAGGGCTTTCTATTCCTTTACTCGGAGATGATCGATTTGATTAAAACACCTAAAGCAAAACATGTATCTACCAATATGATAATTTGGATTATTCCCTTATTATTTTTCATTCATAATCTTGAAGAATCTATTAGTATGCCTCAATATCTCGCTAATCAATTCTCTATCAACTTCATAAATACGCATCAATTTCTAATAGCAATTTGTATATTAACAACCATTGTTCTGCTCTTTATCATTCTCTATCAACTTCATATTATCTCTTCTATTTACTGGATTATTTTTATACAAGGTGCTATTTTCTTTAACGCTGTTCAACATATGATTTTATTTTTCATGTATCGCGCATACAACCCTGGAGTGATATCAGCATTTATCATTGGACTATTTTCCCTCTACTTATTTTCTTTAATACAAGTTCCAAAAAAGAAACTAGTCCTTATACTAATTTTCAGCTTACTCTCCTATCCTTCTATGATTTGGATCACCTTATATTTAGCTAGTTTCTTTGACTAACCAAAATAAGAGAGAACAGGAAAACTCCTGATCTCTCCACTCTCCTTCACAGACGTTATTTTTTATGGTATACAGAATTGGAAGATACAAAAAATTAGGGTTTCATCTGTTAAGTAAGATTATATGTTGAACAGACTAACAGCGGAGGGGTTCCTTCTGTTAATCCGTTAAACGCACTATCATTTAACAATTTTTTCTATTTCATCAAGTGAAAGATCTACTGAGATCGAACCATCCTTCGTTTCTTTCTTAATTGCATCTGTTACTTCTTTTGAATGGTATAATTTAATCACTTTTTTGATTGTTGGATCATCTTTATCTTTCGTACGAGCTGCGAAGATGTTAATATACGCTTTCGCACTGTCGTTTTTTGGATCTTCTAAGAAAATAGGATCTTTCGCTGGATTTAAACCAGCTTGACCAGCTACACCATTGTTAATAACGGAAGCTGCTACATCCTTTAATACACGAGGGGTTTGCTGCGCAATAACTGGTGTAATTTTTAATTTTTTTGGATTTTCAGCAATACCACTTGGATCGCCGAATAAACCGAAATCTTTTTTCAATTTTAATAGGCCCGCTGCATCAAGAAGTTTTAAGGCACGTGCTTGATTCGTTGGATCATTCGGAATAGCAATTTCTGAACCATTTGGAATGTCATTTGGTTTTTTATACTTTTCAGAGAATAATCCCATTGGTGCAATTTGCGTTGTACCTACAGCTGTAATATCTAATTTATGTTCCTTTTTAAACTGCTCTAAAAAGGCAATATGTTGAAATGCATTCAATTCAATATCCCCATCAGCTAATGCTTTATTTGGCGTTGTATAATCAGAGAACTCCACAAGTTTGATTTTCATACCTTCTTTCTCAGCTTTCTTCTGAAGAATGCTCCAAGCTTCTCCATCCGTTCCTGTTACACCGATGCGAACGACCTTCTCCTTTTCTTTCGCTTCAGCATCCCCATTTGAGCAACCACTCAAAGCGGTAATTCCTACAATTGCTGATAATGCAAATGCTAATATCTTTTTCATCTTCTATCCCTCTTCTCTTCTTTATGACCTTCTTAAAAATATTTTCGAGAAATAATTCCCTAGATGTTGAGCTAATTGTACAAGAATAATAAGCAATACAACTGTCACGAACATAACCGATGTATCAAAGCGTTGATAACCATATGTCATTGCTAAATCACCAAGACCACCGCCACCAACAAGCCCAGCCACTGCTGAAAACTCAATTAAACCAACAGTCATAAACGTAACCCCTAAAATTAATGGTGCCAATGCCTCCGGAACAAGAATTTCAAACACAATTCTTAATGGTGATGCCCCCATTGCTTGCGCTGCCTCGATTACTCCTTTCGGTACTGAAACAAGATTTGTTTCTACCATTCTGGCAATTCCAATCGAAGCAACAAGTGTCATTGGAAAAATCGCTGCAGCTGTTCCGATTGTTGTTCCAATAACAGTTCTTGTAATGGGACTTAAAGCTACTAAAAAGATAATAAACGGAATTGGACGAATCGTATTAATAACAATATTAAGAATAGAAAAGACCAATTTATTTTCTAAAAAATTACCTTTCCTTGTCACATATAAAAGTAAACCTAGAGGTATACCTAGTATTGTAGCAAATATAAGAGTTACAATTACCATTAAAAGGGTATCCCCTGTCGCATCGAGAATCCGTGGCCAAAATATACTCCAATCAACTCGCATGTGCTTTAACCTCCTTCAGTTGTACTTGCAGTCTGAGATATTGTAAGGCTTTTTGAATTTCTTTTTGCTCACCTTGCAGTTCTACAAGAAGATTTCCAAATAACACATTTTGTAATTCAATAATGTTTCCGTAGAGCACATTTACATCCACATTATAATTTTTGGCAATATACGATAATACCGGCTGTCCTGTCTCTTCACCCGTAAATGTTAATCGATAAATTTGTCCACCAGTTTGAATTTTTGCTAGTACACTTTCTGGTAAATGGTCATTCACAACAGAACGAACAAAATTTTGAGTCGTTTTTGTTTTTGGTTTTGTAAAGATATCAAATAATGTCCCTTCTTCAATGACTCTCCCTTTCTCCATAACCGCCACGCGGTGACAAATTTCTTTCACAACTTGCATTTCATGTGTAATGAGGAGAATTGTTAATTTATATTCTTTGTTTATTTTCTTTAATAGATTCAAAATTTCTGTGGTTGTTTCAGGATCTAATGCCGATGTTGCTTCATCACAAATAAGAATATCTGGTGATGTAGCAAGTGCTCTCGCAATTCCAACACGTTGTTTTTGTCCCCCTGACAATTGCTCTGGATAATAATTTGCTTTATCTTCTAATCCTACAAATTCCAACAGCTCATTTACTCTTTCTTTTATCTCATTCTTCGGTACTTTCGCTAACTTTAATGGATATGCAATATTCCCAAACACTGTTCTTGAATTGAATAAATTAAAACTTTGGAAAATCATTCCGATTCTTTGTCTTAACTGTCGTAACTCCTTTGTTGTTAGAGATGTAATGTCTTTATCATCTATTGAAACCGTTCCTGAAGTCGGTCTTTCTAACATATTAACTAAGCGTAATAATGTGCTTTTTCCAGCGCCACTAAACCCAATAATACCGAATACTTCTCCCTTTTTAATCGAAAGTGTTACATCTTCTACTGCATGAACAGGCTCTCCACCAGATTCATATACCTTACTTACATTTGTAAAAGAAATCATTTTTTCCCCTCCCATATGCTATAGCAACTTGAAGTAGACCTCCCGAGGTAAAATAAAAAGCGCCCTCCTTCTTATCAGTCATAAAAGATAAGAAGGAGAGCACTTTTAAATATACTCGTTCACATCTTCTCATCTTTCAAGTCCTTTTTAGACTTGCTGGAATTAGCACGGTATTAAAAAACCCGTTGCTGAGGTATCATAGGGCCAGTCCCTCCACCTCTCTGGATAAGAATGTCTCGATTTAATTGTTATTTAATTATTTTTTATTATAAAACTCAGAAAAGTTAGAGTCAACATAAAATTCCTAAAGTATAGCGATTATTTTTCTATTGGAATTTTCAAATCAAATGTAAAATTCTTCTCTTATTCTCTTTTGCAAAGGAAAATATCCCTGCCTCATTGAATAAAATGACATGAATACGAAATATAGTGGAGGACGATAAATAATATGAAAACAGCACTGTTACTCGTTGATATTCAAAATGACTATTTTCCGAATGGAAAGATGGAATTACGTAATGCCGTAGAAGCTAGTGAGTACGCTCGTCAATTATTACAATATTTTCGACAAACAAACCAACCAATTTTTCATATTCAACATGTATCTTTTGGGGATCATGCAACTTTCTTCCTCCCCAATACAGAAGGTGTTCATATTCACGAAAGCGTTCGTCCCTTACAAAATGAAACGGTGATTTTAAAACACTATCCAAATAGCTTTCGAGAAACAAATCTATTACAGAAACTACAGAAATTAAAAATCGAGCGTATTATTATATGCGGAATGATGACACATATGTGTATTGATGCTACCGTGAGAGCTGCTTTTGATTTTGGGTTTCATTGCACCGTGATACATGATGCTTGCGCGACGAAAGACCTTCTCTTTAAAAACGCCACTATTCCCGCTGTCTATATTCATAACACCATTTTGGCAAGTCTAAATGAAGGATATGCTGATGTAATAAGTACAGAAGAATTTTTACCCGTCTAAAAAATTCTATCTATTACCCTTTTTACTATATTTGTGAATATAAAAACACTACTTTCAGTCAATAAAACTGAAAGTAGTGTTCTCTTGCCTAACCATAGATTTTCTTTCAAGTTGTATTATACAGGAATTCCATAAAAATAATACAGAAAAATACGACGAATTGAATAAATTTTGTAGCATTCTATTCGTTTCATAACATGACCTACGTAAAAGAGCACAAAACCATGAACTTTTAATATCAACACAAAATGACAATAGATCAGCTTAATCAAAAAATGTTGCTATTACAAACGTAAAAAGAACCCGTCCAAAAGTTATACATTTTGGAAAGGCTCTCTTTGTTACTTCTTATAACATTTCAGAAGTTGTTTTTGCTTGCATATGAAGCACTAAGTAATCAGGACCACCAGCTTTAGAATCTGTACCAGACATGTTAAAGCCACCGAATGGTTGATAACCTACGATTGCTCCAGTACATCCACGGTTAAAGTATAAGTTACCTACATGGAAGTCTTCACGTGCTTTTTCAATATGTGCACGGTTGTTAGAGATTACTGCTCCTGTTAAACCGTATTCTGTATTATTTGCAATTGCAAGCGCATGATCAAAGTCTTTTGCTTTACAGAATGCTACTACTGGTCCGAAGATTTCTTCTTTCATTAAGCGAGCATCTTCTGCAACGTCAGCAACGATTGTTGGCTGGATAAACCATCCTTTAGAATCGTCTCCTTCGCCACCTGCTACTATTTTCCCTTCTTCTTTACCAATTGCAACATAGCTCATCACTTTATCAAATGCAGCTTGATCATTTACTGGTCCCATATTTGTTCCTTTTTCAGCTGGGTTACCTACAGTTAATTCTTTTGTTAATTCAACTGCACGATTTAATACTTGATCGTATACCTCTTCATGGATGACTGCACGAGAGCAAGCAGAACATTTTTGTCCTGAGAATCCGAATGCGGATGCAACGATAGATTTCGCTGCTAATTCAAGATCTGCTTCTTTATCAACAACGATTGTATCTTTACCACCCATTTCAGCAATAACGCGTTTTAACCAAATTTGACCTGGGTGTACTTTTGCAGCGCGTTCGTAAATACGAATACCTACATCACGTGATCCAGTGAAACTAATGAAACGCGTACGAGGATGGTCTACTAAATAGTCACCAACTTCAGAACCACTACCAGGGATAAAGTTTACTACGCCTGCTGGTAAGCCTGCTTCTTCTAAAACTTCCATAAATTTCGCTGCTACTACAGGTGTTGTACTAGCTGGTTTTAATAATACTGTATTACCAGAAACTAACGCAGCTGTTGTCATTCCTGCCATAATTGCAAATGGGAAGTTCCAAGGTGAAATAATTACACCTACTCCTAATGGAATATAAGAGAAACGGTTATATTCAATAGGACGGCTTTCTACTGGAATACCGTCTTTTAATTTCAACATTTGACGTCCATAATATTCCATAAAATCAATTGCTTCTGCTGTATCAGCATCTGCCTCATTCCATGGTTTACCTGCTTCTTTTACAAGAATAGCAGAGAACTCATGTTTTCTACGGCGAACGATTGCTGCAGCGCGGAATAAAATGTCTGCACGCATTTCGGGTTTCGACTTTCTCCAAGTTTGGAATGTCTCATCAGCCACTTGCATTGCTTTTTCAGCTAATTCGCGACTAGCCTTTGAAACGCTACCAATAACTTCTTCTTTATTCGCAGGGTTTACAGAAACAATTTTATCTTCTGTAGTAATTTTTTCTCCCCCGATAATTAATGGATAGTCTTGTCCAAGATAAGATTCTACTTTCTTTAACCCTTCTTCAAACGCTAATTTGTTAGCCTCTACTGAAAAATCTGTAAAGGGCTCATGTTTGTACGCTACTACCATTCTTTTTAGCCTCCCCTTAGAAAAACGTTTACATTTTACAACATTATTCTACACGATAATTTAGATTTATTCAAATATTCCTAGACTTATATTTTAAAAATTAATAAATTTTTAAAATATAGTAAAAAGATTCATACAAAAGTATGAACCTAAAAAACATGCGTATATTCTAAAACATTTTTTCCAATTAACAAAATCGTCACCAATAGAAATAAAGTTCGGACATACCCAACACCTTTTTGCACTGCAAATCTCGACCCAAAATATGCTCCGATAATCATTGATAATCCCATAATAATACCGTATTCAAAATGAATAATATCTAAAAATAAAAATGTAAAGAAAGACACAATATTACTAACAAAATTCAAAACTTTTCCAGATGCAACTGCTCGAATAAAATCTAAACCAATTAATAAAAATGCAAAAATTAAAAAGGATCCGGTACCTGGACCAAAAAAACCATCATAAAATCCTATCATTAAAATTGCAAAGTAAAACATTAAAGCTTTTCCCTTTGTCATCTTTTTATAAGTAGAGACGCTTCCCCAATCCTTTTTTACAATAATATAAATGGCGATAAATACCAACATAACTAATACAAGTGGCCGTAAAATATCCGGGGGAATACATTTTACAACTAACGCTCCCGCAATTGCTCCCATAATAGTTAATGGGATTAACTTTCCTACAATGCAAAAATCAACTTTTTTTGAACGAATAAAATAAATTGTGCTTGTGAATGCCCCCATTGTTGAAGCTAATTTATTTGTTGCAATCGCTGAAGCAGGTGATAATCCTACGAACATAAGTGCAGGTAATGAAATTAATCCCCCTCCTCCAACAACAGAATCAATAAAAGAAGCTAAAAAGCCGAAAGCCACTAGTAAAACGATAACCTGAAGACTTAATTCATCCATTTCTTTTCCCCTCATCCTTTTATTTGTAACATTAGAAATTATAACAAAATTATTAAAGAAAAAAAGCTATTCCATGAATGGAACAGCTTTTTTCTTTAATTTAAAATTTTCACAAACGGTTCGTCCTGCTTCGCTTCACGTACAATCACAGCTTCTGGATGTTCAACTGACCTAATCGTTACTTGTACTTTCATATAGTTTGGGAAGTACTGCATGACACTTCCAGCTACATATTGAGTAAAGCCGATAATTTCTGATTTTCCATTAAATTGAACCGGAATATCCACTTTCATCTCTTTTAATTCATCATCCTTATAAAATCCTGTACCCACAACAGCCCTGTAATCTCCTTCAAAGTACTTGCTCAGATTCGTCTTAAAGTTATCCATCATGGCATGATCTTCACGTTTATCAGATTTCGCTGCTTCAGAAGGGAATAAGTAATACTTTTCATTAATTGGATTCCATTCTTCAATCGAATCGCTGCCTTTATCAAGTTTAGCATAGGACAAAAAGTTTCCCGGTACAAGTGTCGACTTTGGACCTTGACGATAAATAGCAAAGATAACTGGAACCTCTTTTACCTTTGGATCCTCTTTTTGCATCTCTTTTAAAATTTCCTGTGCCATTTTCTTTCCTTGTTCTAACATCACTTTTTTTGAAATTTCACTTTCACGTGGGTAACCGTGCTCTTCATTATAATATTGAATTGAATTCATCGCTAAGCCAACTACAACCCCACCAAGTTCAGCTTTGTTATTCTTTTGCACATAATAATCATGTTCTAAAATGTTAGAAAGGTATATTGGGGCTTTTTTATGTTTTACCTCTAATGACTCTGCCCCCTCTGGTAACGGCGGATTCAAACCAATATTAGGAAATTTAACGGCATCTTTTTTTAGTTTTTCTTCCAGTTCCTTTTGTTCAGCATCTGTCCGTTTTCTTTTGACAAGCATTTGAATCTTCTGGCCCGTTAAAATTTTGCCGCCTCCAAATAAATAATCCTTTGTACTAAATGATTCTTTTGCAATACGCATTAAACCTGTTTCGAACTCATCTATATCCAAACGACTATTTAACCCTTGTACAACTAAGCCACGTGCCTCACCTGGGTCAAACGGAACGGTCGTTTTATAGTAATCATCGGAAATAGAATACTTCGGAACAATGGCTTGTTCTTTCGCCCCACCTGATTTTTCCACGATCTTCTCTTCTTTTTTTAGTCCCGTGCTACAACCACTTACAAGTAGCCCAAGACTCAATACCGCTAATGCTATTTTTTTCATGGTAAGTGCACCTCTTACTTATTCAGCTCTTGTAAGAACCTCTCTTCATTCCAAATTTCAATATTATGTTTCTCTGCCTGTGCTAATTTCGATCCAGCCGCTTCACCTGCTATGACAAGGTCAGTACTTTTACTTACACTACCCGTTACTTTTCCGCCTAATGCTTCAATTTTTTTCTTTGCTTCACTTCGTCCCATAACTTCTAGTTTACCTGTTAATACAACTGTTTTTCCAGCAAAGTAAGATGCGATATTTTGCAAATCAGCACGCTTTATACCTTTATATGTCATATTAACGCCATAGTCTTTAAACTGTTGAATTAAGTGTAGTACATCTTCATTATCAAAGTACGTAACAATAGATTGCGCCATTTTTTCACCGATCTCATTAATCGCCTTTAATTCTTCTTCCCCAGCTTTCACAAGATTATCCATCGTTTCAAAATGTTCAGCTAATGTTCGTGCTGCTTTTGCTCCAACATGGCGAATACCTAATCCAAATAACAATCGTTCTAATGAGTTTTCTTTCGAAGCTTCAATTGCTTGTACTAAATTAGAAGCTGATTTTTCACCAAAGCGATCAAGCTGGAGTAACTGATCTTTCGTTAAACCATATAGGTCCGCAAATGTTCGAATATAATTTGCTTCAAATAGCTGTGTGATAACGCGTTCTCCTAGCCCATCAATATTCATCGCATTACGTGATACAAAGTGGATTAATCCTTCACGAATTTGAGCTGGACAAGCTGGATTAATACAGCGAAGAGCCACCTCTTCTTCTAAGCGGACAAGCCCACTATCACAAGTAGGACAGTGCGTTGGCATATGGTATGCTTCTTCTTTACCAGTTCGTTTATCGAAAACAACATTCACAACCTCAGGAATAATATCGCCCGCCTTCTTCACAACGACATAATCGCCAATGCGAATGTCTTTTTCCCGAATTAAATCTTCATTATGTAAAGAAGCACGGCGAACAATCGTCCCAGCTACTCGCACTGGTTCAAGTTCTGCAGTTGGTGTTACAACCCCTGTACGTCCTACACTTAGTTCGATACCAGTTAATCGTGTTACAACTTCTTCAGCTGGGAATTTATAAGCGATTGCCCACCTTGGACTCTTCGCAGTCGTTCCTAAACGTTCTTGCAATGTTACATCATCTACTTTAATTACGATACCGTCAATTTCATAATCAAGATTTGGACGTTTTTCTTGCCATTCTTCTACATAAGCAATTACTTCTTCAATTGTCTCACAGATGCGACGATTCGGATTTGTTTTAAACCCTAGCTCTCCTAAGAAATCTAGTGCTTCACTATGAGATGTAATTGTTTTTCCTTCTATATCAGCTAGTCCATATACAAACATAGATAAGTTACGTTTTGCTGCGATTTTTGGATCCAGTTGACGTAAAGACCCTGCTGCTGCGTTACGAGGATTCGCAAATACAGCTTCGCCATTTTGCTCTTTCTCTTCATTTAATTTTACAAATGAACGCTTCGGCATATAAGCCTCGCCTCGCACTTCTAACGTTACTTCTTCTTGCAAACGTAAAGGAATCGCCTTAATCGTTTTTAAATTTTGTGTAATATCTTCGCCTGTAATACCATCGCCTCGTGTTGAACCTTGAATAAAGCGGCCTTTTTCATAGTGAAGAGAAACTGCAAGGCCGTCAATTTTCAATTCACAAATATATCTTACATTTACACCATCAATTCCTTGACGAACTCTGCGATCAAAATCACGTAAATCCCCTTCATTAAATGCATTTCCTAAACTTAACATCGGTGATTTATGCGTTACCTTTTCAAATATATCAAGGACAGCTCCCCCAACACGAACAGAGGGAGAGTCTTCCGTTATAAATTCTGGGTTTTCTGTTTCTAATTTTATAAGCTCCTGCATATTGCGGTCATATTCCGCATCAGAAACAGAAGGATTGTCTAATACGTGATATTGATAATTAAATGTATTTAAAAGATCACGAAGTTCTTCTATACGCTGTTGTACCGCCTCTTTTGACATATCCTCATTCCTTTCTTATTGTTTCGTCACAGGTGCAAATTTCGCTAATAATCGTTTAATTCCAATCGGACTTGGGAATGCAATATCTAATTCTTTTGCATCACCTTCTCCTTTTACACTGACAACCGTACCGACTCCCCACTTTTGATGGAGCGCCTTATCGCCTACTGCCCAACCAATTTGCTCTCCTCCTGTTGTTTTCACAGTTGGCCTTACAATCTGCGAACGAGAACGTGTCGTTGTCGCTGCCACTTTTGCTTTTGCACCAAATGTTTCTCTTTTTGGTTTTGTTTCATTTAATGGTTCAATTAGTTCTGTCGGAATTTCTGAAATAAATCGAGATGCTGCATTCATATTTGTTCTACCAAATAATGTGCGCATTTGCGCATTCGATAAATATAGCTCTTCTTCCGCACGTGTAATCCCTACATACGCAAGACGGCGTTCTTCTTGCATTTCATCCTCTTCCATAAGCGAACGAGTATGCGGAAAGACCCCTTCCTCTAAGCCAATAATGAAGACAACTGGAAACTCTAACCCTTTCGCTGAATGCATTGTCATTAAAATCACTTCTTCACCAGAAGTTGGGTCTTCATCCACTCGATCGATATCTGCAACAAGTGCTAAGTCTGTTAAGAACGCAACTAAACTCTTATCTTCACTTTGTGATTCAAATGTTTGTGTAACAGATAAAAACTCGTCTAAGTTTTCTAAGCGGCCTTCAGATTCTAAAGTTCGCTCATTCTTAAGCATGTCGCGATAACCCGTTTTTTCAATTACTTCTTCTACTAATTCTGTAACTGATAAATATTCTTGCATGTTTACCCAATTGTGTAATAAACCCGCAAACTCTTTCACAGCCTTTGTAACTTTCGCACTCACACCAACATGTTCAATTTCATCTAATACAGTTGTTAATGAAATTCCATTTTGTACACCGTAATTAATAATCTTATCAATGGAAGTGGCACCAATTCCGCGTTTTGGCACATTAATAATGCGCGCAAAGCTAATTTCATCATCCGGATTCGCAATAAGACGTAAATATGCCAAAATATCTTTAATTTCTTTACGGTCATAGAACTTAATTCCGCCAACAATTTTGTATGGGATATTTGATTTCAAGAAAATCTCCTCGACCATACGAGATTGGGCATTCGTACGATATAATACAGCAAAATCTGTATACTTTCTGTTTCCCATTTGAACTTCATCGCGAATTTTCTTCGCAACAAAGTATGCTTCATCTTTTTCCGTTGCAGCTCGATAATATGAAATTTTGCTTCCAATTTGATTTTCTGTCCATAATTTCTTTGGCTTACGATTTATATTGTTCTCAATAACGGCATTCGCTGCATTTAAAATATTTTTTGTGGAACGGTAGTTTTGTTCTAACAAAATAACCTTTGCGTTCTCATAGTCCTTTTCAAATGAAAGAATGTTGGAAATATCCGCACCACGCCAACGATAAATTGACTGATCAGAATCACCAACAACACAAAGATTTTTAAAGCGCGCTGCCAATTTATTTACAAGCATATATTGCGCTCTGTTCGTATCTTGATACTCGTCCACATGAATATATTGAAACTTACGTTGATAAAATTCCAATACCTCAGGTACGCGCTCAAACAGGTGAATCGTTGTCATAATTAAATCATCAAAATCCAATGAATTATTTTTCAAAAGACGCTTCTGATATTCTGTATACACATCGCTTGATAATTTTTCAAATGGATCCGCAATTGAAATTTGTTTTGCATACTTCTCTGCAGATAACAATTCATTTTTCGCATTACTAATACGAGCTAAAATAGAACGTGGATCGAATTTTTTCGGATCAATATTACGTTCTTTCATAATCTTTTTTACAACAGTAAGTTGATCGCTTGCATCTAAAATAGTGAAGTTTCGATTAATTCCAATACGATCAATGTCACGTCGTAAAATGCGTACACACATAGAGTGGAATGTAGAAATCCAAATATCTTCTGCTTCAGGTCCAACAAGTGTATCGATACGTTCACGCATTTCACGAGCTGCCTTATTTGTGAAGGTAATTGCTAGTATGTTCCACGGTGCAACCCCCTTCTCACCAAGTAAGTATGCAATACGGTGCGTTAACACGCGTGTTTTACCACTACCTGCACCCGCCATTAATAAAAGGGGGCCTTCTGTTGTTTGTACCGCTTTTTGCTGTTCTGGGTTTAAACCGTTCAATAATCGATCTGTCATACTCATATTTACTTGCACCTACTCTCCTTTTACAGCTTTTACTGTTTGTAACGCTGCTTTTATATTCTCATAAATGACGTTCCCAACAACAACTGTATCGGCATATTGCGCTACCTCTTTTGCCTCTTTCACATTTGAAATTCCGCCGCCGTAATACAACTTCGCTTGCTGTAATTCTGCCTTTACTTTCTTAACAAGTTCCACATCTCCGTATGTGCCGCTATATTCTAAATAGAAAATCGGTAAGTGTAACAGCTTGTCTGCCATGCGAGCATATGCAATCACATCATCTTCCGTTAAGTCACATTTTGCTTCTGTCAGCTGAGCTACTTTCGCTTCCGGATTTAAAACACAATATCCTTCCATGAAAATTTCATCCCAGTTCATAATATCTCCAAATTCTTTTAGCGCCTCATGATGAACGCCCGTTAACCATTCAACTTTTCGGCTATTCAACACGCTTGGTATATAATAAAAATCAAATCCCGGTGTAATTGCTTCCACATTAGAAACTTCTAATACACAAGGAACTGCATATCTACGAATGCTTACAAGCATGTGCAATACATTATCAATTGTAACTCCATCACTTCCGCCTACAATAACAGCATCTGTGCCAGACTCACAAATCATCTCTAAATGTTCATCACTTATTTCCTTATTCGGATCAAGTTTAAATACATGTTTCCACTTTGAAATATCGTACATGAAAACACCCTTTCTTTTTTCTAATCACCTATTTATTCAAAAAAGGAGTCCGAAGAACGCTAGCTACATAGCGAAAAAACTGGGACTGGTCTTTTTTCATTTCCTTTACGCATTCTTACATTATAACAAAAAAAACATCTTACACACACGCCCTAATCAACATCTTTTCCACCGTCAAATGTTGGATTACATATCGCAAAACTTAGGTGGAACAATAAAAGATGAAATAGTACTTTTTCTATTTCTAAGCTCATTAAGAAAGGAATGTTTTTCTGATGAAGCCAAATATCGGAACAATAAATGCCCTAATTCGAATTACACTCGGATTCGTTCTGTTAAGTTGTAGTACAGCTAAACTCGTACGTAAACCTTGGTGTACTTGGTCTCAAGTTTTATTATGGTGCGGTGCGATGAAAATTGCGGAAGGGTTTGTTCGTTTTTGTCCAATTGTAGAGGTATTGAAATTCGGAAAATATATGAATGCTGTTAAAATTCCTAGCATGGATTTTAAGAAAACGGGACATACTAATCAGGAAGCGAATTCCCCTTCTAGTTCTGACAAACAAACGTCGAATGGAAGTTATGATGCTTCTGACAAAGAGATTGAGTCAGCAATTGAAAAAGCAATTCTGACCAAACCGCTTTGAATCATTTGTCATAGATGCTCTCAAAAAGACTTAGCTGCTGCAGTGGGCAGCTAAGTCTTTTTATTTTACCATAAATCAGAACATACATTCTCAATTTGTTATTTTTCGGAATTTTTCGTTTTAATCATTGTTTAAATGATATAAAAGTGATATCATTTTTATATCAAAAGGAGGCGATTTGTATGAAAGAAAAACAGGTGTTTTATGTAAATGGGTTTCTAGGTATTATCGGGCTCTTAGTCTTAGCTGGTATCGGTGTATTTTGCCTCGTACAAGAAGTATTTATCGTAGCTGCACTTTGTATCATTTTAGCTGCCATTCTTGCTACTGGCATTGGAATTGTTCCACCAAACCAAGCAAAAGTTATTACATTTTTCGGTAATTATTTAGGAACGATTCGTGAAAATGGTTTATTTTTAACAATTCCTTTATCCTTCCGTCAAACTGTTTCTCTTCGCGTAGAAAATTTTAATAGTAAAAAATTAAAAGTAAATGATATTGATGGGAATCCAGTTGAAATTGCAGCTGTTGTTGTTTATAAAGTTGTGGATTCAGCAAAAGCAATTTTCGGTGTAGAACATTATGATGAATTCGTAGAAATTCAAAGTGAAACAGCAATCCGCCACGTCGCAACGAAATATCCGTATGATAATTTTCAAGATGATAAATGCATCACACTACGCGGAAATGCTGAAGAAATTTCAGAAGAACTAAAGCGTGAACTAGAAGCACGCTTAGAAATCGCTGGTGTAGAAGTATTAGAAACTCGTTTAACACATTTAGCTTACGCGACAGAAATTGCGCATGCCATGCTACAGCGTCAGCAAGCAAAAGCGGTACTGGCTGCGCGTAAAGAAATTGTTGAGGGTGCCGTTCAAATGGCAAAAGACTCTATTCAGAAGCTAGATGAAGAAGGTATACTTGATTTAGATGATGAACGTAAAGCAAATATGGTGAATAACTTATTAGTTGCCATCGTTTCAGATAAAGGAGCACAACCGGTTATTAACACAGGAAGTCTATATTAAAGGTTGTAGGTAATATGGCGAAAAAGAAAAGTTTTCCATTACGCATTGATCCTGAATTACACGCAATCATTGAAAAATGGGCGAATGATGAGTTTCGTAGTGTTAATGCTCACATCGAGTATTTACTTCGAGAAATGGCGAAACAAAAAGGAAAGCTCAAAAAAGAGAAATAGGCTTAAAGTTCCCCTATAAAGTTCTTCCCTTTAACAGATAAAAGGAAAGCTATTTTATAAATAGGTTTTAAAATTTCTTAAAAAGTATATAATCATAGTAAGTCTAAAGAAGAGAGTATCTGCCAATACTCTCTCTTATAATATTTAGGTAGCACTCTTTGCATATCCGCAATAATAAAACAGACAAAAATTGACTTTCGAACACTCATAATTAATTATGCAAAACAATCTCTTCTCCAGATTTTCTTTGGAAATCTATCATCCTATAATCGACTATGCCATGAGAAAAATACAAAAAAATCCTTATTTTGCATATAGTAACATAAAAGTTTTTATATCACCTTCCTATTCTGCTCTCTTGAAATAATTTGCCTATGCGATGATTAAAGATGAATACAGTCTCTTCTCTTCAATTATCGAATTCCCAAAAGTATAAGAGTAATTTTAGAACCCCTATCTCTCCTATACTATACGAGAAGTCTGATAAATTCATTAAATGTAGCGGTTTTCACACTATCCTTCCGATAAATAAAATACGTTGGAATAAATCTATTTTCATTTAATAACGGTTTCCGAACGAGCTCTTGATGAGAATCGAACTGCTCTGCTACTTCTCTCGGGAGTATAGATACCCCAAGCCCAGCTTTTACACAGCCGATAATACCATCCAAAGAATTTAACTCCATCACTTTCCTCGGAACAATTCCTTCTGACAATAGCCATTCTTCCAATACTTTTCTATAAAAACAGCCCGATTGGAAAACAATAAACGACTGATTTTCCATATACTTATGGTCCAGTAACAAACTTTTCTTTGACAGCAGCATCATTTCTTCTTGAAATACTTCAATTTTTTCGAGTGCTGGATCATCTATACAATTTGCTACAAATGCTCCTTCAAGCTCATGCAAAAGCACCTTTTTCGTTAATTCTTCCGTGCTATTCGTTTGAAGCGCAATCTCAACTTCTGGATATTTTGTATGATAATTAGAAAGAATGTTTGGCAGTCTAACTGCTGCTGCCGTTTCCATCGCTCCAATCTTTAATGTCCCCTCTGGTAAAATCGTATATTTAATATCTCTTTTTGACTCATTCAATAATTGAATCATTTTTTCAGCATATATTAGTAACTTTTCTCCTGCATGTGTTAATGTCACCCCATTTCGATGGCGATAAAACAACTGTGTTTCGTATTCTACTTCTAATCTTTTTATTTTAGCTGTTACATTCGATTGGACAAAATTAAGACGAACTGCTGCTTTTGAAATGCTCTTCTCTTGCGCAACCATATAAAAAGCTACAAAATCTTGTAAATTCATTTTTTCTCATCCTTTCATTCATATCATTATTTTTGATATTACATATTGAAAAACAGTATTTTACGCACTATGTATATTCCACTATCATATGTATTAAGAGCTATTTCAAGAAGGGAGATTACATGAAAGACACAAAAACATGGAAAATGATTTTATCCGGTATCTTTGCCCTAGTAGCTGTAATGGGCATCAGTCGATTCGCTTATACACCCATTATTTCTTTTATGGAAAAGCAAGCTCATGTAGAAGAAGACCTTGCTGGATATTTAGCATCCAGTAACTATCTCGGTTATCTCCTTGGCGCCTTCTTCATTGGATTAATTACGATAAAAAATCGTGAAAAAGTGTTACATCATTATTTATTTTTCAATGTTCTTTCGACCCTTTGTATGGGCGTTCCCTCTCAAATTTACTTTTGGTTTCCTCTTCGATTTATTGGAGGATTTACGAGCGCTATCGTATTTGTTCTTGCCTCCAGTATTGTTTTAGATTATTTATTTCATCGGAATAAAGTTGTACTAAGCGGGATGATTTATAGCGGCGTTGGAATCGGAATTATTTTTGCTGGAGTATTCGCTCCTCTGTTCAACTCATTTTGGAATTGGCAAGGTGCTTGGCTTGGATTAGGTCTTATTAGCTTTAGTCTAGCTATTTTTGTGTGGAAATGGTTAAAAGAAGATACAAAACATACCGAACAAAAATCAAAAGTTCCTTCAATCCATACAAATCATAGAAAAAACTATTTATTTTGGCTTATTTTAGCTTATGGATTTGAAGGATTTGGCTATATCATTACTGGTACTTTCCTTGTTACGATTGTCGAAAGAATGACACATTCTCTCTTTTACGCATCTTGGAGCTGGATTATTGTTGGAATTGCCGTGATTCCATCTAGCTATCTTTGGTCAAGTCTTGCACAAAAATACGGAACAACGCGTACCCTTACTTTTGCTTATATTTTACAAATGATAAGTATCCTTTCCCCGCTCCTCCTTCCAAATGTTCTCGGATCATTTTTAAGCGCATTATTTCTGGGAGGCACCTTTGTTGGGATTACCATCTTAACAACGACAGAAGCAAAGCGAATCCAGCCGAATGAAAGTAATAAAATTATCGGCTATACAACAGGTGTTTATGGAATTGGGCAAATTATCGGGCCTATATTAACAGGTGTTATCGCAAAACAAACTGATAGCTTTTTCTTCCCACTTCTCATCGCCGCTCTCACTTTATTCATCGCAATTCTACTCTTATTCATCGGTGAAATACGATGTAAACAAGCAGCCAAAAACTCTCTATCGGTACAAGACTCTTTATAAGCTGTTGAAACCATTCCACATTCCCTTTCTTATTTCCTTTCAAAAAAAGAAGCTAACATCTGTTAGCTTCTCGTCATTTCATTTCCAATTGCACGATATCCTATATCATTTCGATAAAATAAACCATCGCTCTTAATCTTTGTAACTTCTGTATATACTTGATCTTTGGCAGATTGTAAGTCGTGCGCTTTGCATGCAACAAATAGCACACGACCACCATTTGTTACAAAATCTCCATGCTGCATCTTTGTCCCTGCATGGAACACAATTACATCTTCTAACATCTCTAGCCCAGAAATAACAGCACCTTTTTCATATGATTCCGGATATCCTTTTGAGGCAAGCACAATACCAATCACAGCTTCTTTAGACCATTTTAGTGTTAACTCACGATTATCCAATACAGCATGACATACATCAACTAAATCATTTTCCAAGCGAGGTAATACAACCTCTGTTTCTGGATCACCAAAACGTGCATTGAATTCGATTACTTTCGGTCCCTCATTAGTTAAAATAAGTCCCGCATATAAAATACCTGTAAATGAACGTCCTTCTTGAATCATTGCTTTTGCAGTTGGATGTAAAATTTTCTCCACCGCTTCATTAACCGCTGATTGTGGAATTTGCGGTACTGGAGAATATGCTCCCATCCCGCCTGTATTCGGTCCTTTATCCCCATCAAAAGCACGTTTATGATCTTGTGCAATTACCATTGGGTGTACTGTTGTTCCATTTACAAATGCCATTAAAGAAAATTCTTGTCCATCTAAAAATTCTTCAATAACAATCTTTTTGCTCGACTCACCAAATTTTACATCGTGCAGCATTTCTCGCGCAGCTTTGAGTGCCTCTTCAAGCGTCATTGCGACTGTCACGCCTTTACCAGCTGCTAAACCGTCCGCTTTAATTACAATTGGTGCACCGACTTTTTTTATGTATGCGACTGCTTCCTCATAATCCGTGAATGTTTCATATGCTGCTGTTGGAATATCATATTTTTTCATTAATTCTTTTGCAAAAGCTTTACTTCCTTCAATTACAGCAGCCGCTTTATTCGGTCCAAAAACGCGAAGCCCCTCTGCTTCAAAACGATCAACGATTCCATTCATAAGAGGAATTTCTGGACCAACAAATGTGAAACCGATATTGTTTTCTTTCGCAAATAAAATAAGTGCATCAAACTCATGTTCCTCGATATCAATTGGTGTTGCTACATCTCGCATACCTTCATTACCTGGTGCTACATACACCTTCTCTATTTTCTCAGACTGTGCAAACTTCCAAGCTAAAGCATGTTCACGTCCGCCGCGGCCGATTACTAATATATTCATATGTCATCCTCCACTTTTAAAATGGAAAATAGGAGCAAGCCTATTTTTCGTGTCGTATTTTGTAGATACGTCGATATCTCATGTCGAAACGCCGATATATTTCAACTTGCGCCGATAAAATTTCATGTACTTTTATATGCCTATTAATGTTTGAAATGACGTACGCCCGTGAACACCATCGTAATCCCATATTCATCCGCTTTTTTAATCGAATCTTCGTCACGGATTGACCCGCCTGGTTGAATGATTGCTGTAATCCCCGCTTTTGCGGCCTCTTCTACTGTGTCTGGCATTGGGAAGAACGCATCGGATGCTAAGGCGCTACCTTGCGCTTTGCTACCTGCTTGCGAGATTGCAATTTTTGCAGAACCAACACGATTCATTTGTCCAGCGCCAACACCGATTGTCATATTATCTTTTGCGAGTACAATTGCATTTGATTTTACATGTTTTACAACTTTCCAAGCTAATTTTAAGTCGTTCCATTCTTGCTCTGTTGGTTCACGTTTTGTAGGAATTGTGATTGTCTCTTCATTTAGCGCTAACGTATCTTCTTCTTGAACAAGAAGTCCACCTTGAACAGAAGTTAGTTTTTTACTTGCACTTGTTGTCTTCTCAATATTTACCGTTAACAGACGTAAGTTTTTCTTACTTTGCAATACTTCTAAAGCCTCTTTCGAAAATGAAGGTGCAATAATAATTTCTAAGAAGATTTCATGTAATTTCTCTGCCACACGTTTATCAATTTCACGGTTCGCTGCAATAATGCCGCCGAAGATTGATACTGGATCCGCCTCATAAGCACGTTTATACGCTTCATGGATATCCGTACCAACACCAACTCCGCATGGATTCATATGTTTTACGGCGACTACCGCTGGTTCTGTAAATTCTTTCACAATGCTAAGCGCTGCATCTGCGTCATTGATGTTGTTATAAGATAGTTCTTTTCCGTGCAATTGCTCTGCATATGCAACAGAAGAAACCACCGCAAATGGTGCTTTATAGAATGTTGCTTTTTGATGCGGATTTTCTCCGTAACGTAAATCTTGCTTTTTCTCGAATGTTACTGTTAATATTTCTGGGCTTTCTTCTCCCATTTGTTCAGTCAAATAGTTTGAGATTAATGCATCATATGCCGCTGTATGACGGAATACTTTCGCTGCTAATTTACGCTTTGTTTCGTCTGTAACCTCACCTTTTTCTTTTAATTCAGCTAATACAACGTCATAGTCTGCTGGATCTACAATTACTGATACAAATTTATGATTTTTTGCAGCTGAACGAATCATTGTTGGACCACCGATATCAATATTTTCAATCGCATCAGCAAATGTTACATCAGGCTTAGCAATCGTCTCTTTAAATGGGTATAAATTTACAACGACAAAATCAATCAGCTGAATGCCTAATTCACTCATCTCTGCTACATGCGCTTCATTATCACGCACTGCAAGTAATCCACCATGAATATTGGGATGTAATGTTTTGACACGACCATCCATAATCTCTGGGAAACCTGTTACTTCAGAAATCCCCATTACTTGTAAGCCATTTTCCTCTAATAATTTTTTCGTGCCACCTGTTGAAATCACTTCAATTCCTTGTTCAAGCAAACCTTTCACGAATTCTACTACTCCTGTTTTATTAGAAACACTTACTAATGCACGCTTTTTCATTTCTTTTACACCCCTATTTCACAGTTCGTTCTTTCATAGATTGAATGATTTTATTTACCGTATTTACATATAAACGATGTTCCACTTGTTGAATTTTCTTTTGCAAACTATCTCTCGTATCATTTTCAGAAACCTGCACTGCTTCTTGTGCAATAACCGGTCCTGTATCCATACCAGCATCTACATAGTGAATCGTTACTCCAGTTACTCCCACCCCTGCTTTTAACGCTTGGCCAATAGCATCTTTTCCTGGAAAGCTCGGTAATAACGATGGATGAATATTAATGATTTTTCCCCCATATGCTTCTAGTAATGTCGGTCCGATAAGACGCATATATCCCGCTAAAATAACAAAATCAATCTCGTATTCTCGTAATTTTTTTAATATCTCTTTTTCAAACGCTTCCTTTGATTCATATGCTTTCGCCGAAAAAGCAAAGCATGGAACATGATGATAATGCGCTCTTCCGATTACACGCGCCTCGGGTTGATCACATACTAGCAAACTAATTTCAGCATGTAATCTATTTTCTTCTACTGCGTTAACGAATGCTTGAAAGTTAGATCCGCTTCCAGAGGCAAATATTGCCAATCTATTCATGATCTATTCCTCCATTAAAAGCAACACCTGATCCTTTTACAGTGCGTCCAATGATATACGCTTTTTCTCCTTGTTCTTCAAGAAGACGAACAACCGCTTTTGCATTTTCTTCTTTCACCGCTACTACCATACCAATACCCATGTTAAAAATATTGAACATTTCCTTCTCTTCTATCTTTCCAACCTCTTGAATTAGGCTAAAAATCGGTTGAATGTTCCAAGAGCCAAGGTCAATTTCTGCTCCAATTCCTTTCGGTAACATACGTGGAATATTTTCAATAAAACCACCACCTGTAATATGTGCCATGCCATACACTTCATATTTCTTCAATAGTTCTAAAATAGGTTTGACATAAATTTTCGTCGGCTTTAATAACTCTTCACCAAGAGGTAGTTCTAACCGTCCATATATACGGTCTAAAGACATCTGTCCGTCTTCTAATAATACTTTGCGAACTAAGGAATAACCGTTACTATGAATCCCACTAGAAGCTAAACCAATTAACACATGCCCCTCATCAAGCGAATGACCTGTTATAATTTTCTTTTTATCAACAATCCCAACAGTAAATCCTGCTAAATCATACTCTTCCTTGGAATACATACCTGGCATTTCTGCTGTTTCCCCTCCAATTAGTGAGCATCCAGCTTGCCGACAACCTTCCGCTATACCTTTGACGATGTGCTCAATTTTACTTGGATCAGCTTTACCACAAGCAATATAGTCAAGGAAAAATAATGGTTCTGCTCCTTGAACAACGATATCATTTACACACATTGCTACTGCATCGATGCCAATTGTGTCATGTTTATCTGCCATGAAAGCAAGCATTAACTTTGTACCTACACCATCTGTTCCTGATACTAATACAGGTTCTTCTAATGGCAATTTTGATAAATCAAACATACCCCCAAAACCACCTAGACCGCCTAGCACTTCTTTTCTCATTGTTGTTTGTACGTGTTTTTTCATGCGAGATACCGCTTCATATCCAGCTTCAATATCTACTCCTGCTTGCTTATACGCATTCGCCATTGTTTTTCACACCTCGTCTTTTAATTTCTCCCCATCTAGGGCGACCGTTTTCAGAAAGAAGCTAGCTTCTACATAGAAAGAAGTAGAAGCTTCTTTTCTTTTTTATTTCATACTTTCTAAAAGTTCTTGTTCATAATCGTAAAGAGCGGTCGGATAATCTCCATTAAAGTAAGCCATGCATAACCCGCCGTATTTCCCTTCATATGGACGTCCAATTGCATCTACTAATCCATCTTCACTTAAAAATGTTAGAGAATCTGCACCGATGATTTGACAGATTTCCTCTACAGAGTGATTTGCAGCGATTAATTCTTTTCTCGTTTGAATGTCAATGCCATAGAAACATGGATACTTAAGAGGAGGGGAAGCAATTCTTACATGCACTTCTGTCGCTCCTGCTTCACGAAGCATGCGAACAATCCGCTTACTGGTTGTCCCTCTTACAATTGAGTCATCAATCATGACAACACGTTTTCCTTCAACTACACCGCGTACTGCAGAAAGCTTCATTTTCACCCCTTGCTCACGCAGCTCTTGGGATGGTTGAATAAAGGTACGTCCGACATAACGATTTTTAATTAATCCTAATTCATATGGAATTCCCGTTGCTTCTGCATAACCAATGGCTGCTGAGATGCTAGAATCAGGTACCCCTGTTACAACATCTGCCGCAATAGGTGCTTCCATTGCTAAACGTTTCCCCATATTTTTACGCGCCGCATGAACATTGACGCCGGCAATATTAGAGTCTGGTCGTGCAAAATAAATATATTCCATACTACAAATTGCGTGCTCTACTTCATTTGTAAAACGATCTACTTGAATCCCTTCATCATTTATGATAAGAAGTTCTCCAGGTTCAACATCACGAATATATGTCGCACCAACTACATCGAAAGCACATGTTTCAGATGCTACAACATAGGCATCCCCCATTTTCCCAATCGAAAGCGGGCGAAACCCATTTGGGTCTAGTGCAACAATCATTTCATGACTTGTTAGTAACAAATATGCAAATGCACCTTTTACTTTATTTAACGCATCCTTTACACTCTCGATTAATGACCCTTTCGTATTTCGCTTAATTAAATGCAGCAATACTTCTGTATCTGAACTTGTTTGAAAGATACTTCCTTCTGCCTCTAATTCACGGCGAAGCATTTTGGCATTAATTAAATTCCCATTGTGAGCTAATGCCATACTATGATCAGAGAAACGAAATAGTAATGGCTGAACGTTTGCTACTTCACTTCCGCCCGCTGTTGCATAACGCACATGGCCAATGGCCGATTTTCCATTTAAACCTTCTAACTCGCCTCTTGAAAACACTTCTGATACTAAACCTAACCCCTTATGACCAATAATTTTCTCCCCATTATTCACCACAATACCTGCACCTTCTTGCCCACGGTGCTGTAAACTATGCAATCCGTAGTACGTAACTTGTGCTGCATTTTCATGCCCCCAAATTCCGAAGATGCCACATTCTTCATTTAACCCCTTTATTTCAGCAAGCATGGGATTGCCCCTTTCCAAGCCTTTCTCATTTCATCAACATTTGCTGTAAGTAGTACTTCATTTTCTTCATTATGAATTGTTACTTCATTTGTATTTGTGACTTCACCAACTTGAATTGCTTCTACTACTTTTTCAAACGCTTCTTGTTGTTCACGTTTTACTGTTACAACAAAACGAGATTGTGATTCTGCGAATAATGCCGCTGTTGCCTCCCCAGCTAATTTCACAGTAGCACCTAAGCCTTTCGCGCCGATTGCACTTTCAGCAATCGCAACTGCTAATCCGCCTTCTGCAACGTCATGTGCCGATTGAACAAGTCCCGCCTGAATTGCTTCTAGTAATTGTTTTTGACGTTTTGCTTCTACTTCTAAATCAATACTTGGTGATTGACCGAAGATTTTACCGTACATCATCTTCTGTAATTCACTTCCACCAAATTCAGCTTTCGTTTCACCCATAACATAAATAAGATCCCCAGCTTGCTTAAATTCTTGTGTTGTTACATGTTTTAAATCGTGAACAAGCCCAACCATTCCAACAGTTGGTGTTGGATATACAGCTTCACCGCTGCGCTCGTTGTACATTGATACATTTCCACCAATAACTGGAGTTTGTAATGTACGACAAGCTTCGCTCATACCATCTACTGATTTCTCAATTTGCCAGAAAATTTCTGGTTTCTCTGGATTACCAAAATTTAAGCAATCTGTGATTGCAAGTGGTTCTCCGCCAGAACATACAATATTACGCGCAGCTTCTGCTACTGCAATTTTACCGCCCGTTTCAGGATCTAAGTAAATATAACGAGAGTTACAGTCCGTTGTGATTGCTAATGCCTTCTCTGTACCACGTACTCGCACCACCGCTGCATCTGATCCTGGTGTAACAACAGTACTTGTGCGTACTTGATAATCATACTGATCATATACCCATTCTTTACTTGCAATCGTTGGTTGTTGTAATAAAGCTAGTAATGTTTCTTTATAGTTATCTACTTTTGGCGTCTTCATTTTCATTTCTTGAAATTCCTTAAAATATGCTGCCTCTTTTGAAGGTTTATGATAAATTGGCGCTTCTTCTGCTAATGCATCCGCAGGTACTTCTGCTACCATTTCACCTTTATGGAATAAACGAAGCATTTTATCTTCCGTTACTTTTCCCATCGCAACTGCCGCTAAGCCATACTTTTCAAATAACTCTACAACTTCTTGCTCTCTACCTTTTTTCACCACAATCAACATACGTTCCTGTGATTCAGATAACATCATTTCATATGGTGTCATACCTGTTTCACGCTGTGGCACATCGTCTAAATACATTTCAATACCCATTCCCGCTTTACTTGCCATTTCCGCAGAAGATGATGTTAAGCCCGCAGCGCCCATATCTTGAATTCCAACAAGCGCATCAGATTGGATTAACTCTAAGCATGCTTCAATAAGAAGTTTCTCCATAAACGGATCGCCTACTTGTACTGCTGGGCGTTTTGCTTCTGAACTCTCAGATAGTTCTTCTGATGCGAAAGTTGCACCATGAATACCGTCTCGTCCTGTTGAAGCACCGACATACATAACCGTGTTACCAGCACCGTGCGCTTGCCCTTTTTTTATATCTTCATGATGAATTAACCCAACGCACATTGCATTGACAAGTGGGTTTCCTTCATAACATGGATCAAATTGTACTTCTCCGCCAACAGTTGGAATACCAATACAGTTACCGTATCCTGCAATCCCTGCAACTACTTCTTCAAATAAATACTTCACGCGTGGTGATTGGAGTTCACCGAAGCGCAGTGAGTTCAATAATGCAACCGGACGTGCTCCCATAGAGAATACATCACGAATAATACCGCCAACCCCTGTTGCTGCACCTTGATACGGCTCAATTGCCGAAGGATGATTGTGACTTTCCATTTTAAATACAACTGCTTGATTATCACCAATATCTACAATACCTGCGCCTTCTCCAGGTCCTTGTAATACACGTTCTCCTGTTGTTGGGAACTTGCGAAGAACTGGTTTTGAGTTTTTATAACTACAATGCTCTGACCACATAACAGAGAAAAGCCCTGTTTCCGTATAGTTCGGCAGACGTCCTAAAATCTTTTCAATCATGGCAAACTCTTCGTCTGTTAACCCCATTTCCGCATATATACGTTCTTCTTTAATTTGTGTTGGATTTGGTTCAAGCATTAACGACATATGTTTCCCTCCAATATTTCAAAATAGATTGAAAGACTTTTAACCCTTCTGCACCGCCAAGAATTTCATTCACAGCACGCTCTGGGTGTGGCATCATGCCAAGCACATTACCTTTTTCATTTACAATACCTGCAATATCTGAAACACTTCCGTTTGGATTGTCTACATAACGGAATACAATTTGATTCTTCTGCTCTAATTTTTTAAGAGTTGCTTCATCACAATAATAATTTCCTTCACCATGTGCAATTGGGATATGAATGATTTCCCCCTTGTTATATTGTGATGTAAACATCGTTTCATTATTTTCAACACGTAACGGAACAGTTCGGCACATGAATTTTAAGTTTTGATTTCGTATCAATACCCCTGGTAATAATCCTGATTCAACAAGAATCTGGAATCCATTACACACGCCTAAAATAGGCTTTCCTTGCTCAGCAGCTTTTTGCACTGCTTTCATTGCATTCGCAAATCGAGAAATGGCACCGCAGCGAAGGTAATCACCATAAGAGAATCCACCTGGTAAAAGAATCGCATCATATTCGTCTAAGTTCTCTGCATCATGCCAAACATAATCTACATCTTCACCAAGCTCATCTTTAATTGCATGAAACATATCAACATCACAGTTCGAACCTGGAAAAACGATTACGGCAAATTTCACTGTGCGACAACCTCCTCAATTTCATAACGGAAATCTTCCATTACAACGTTTGCTAATAGTTTTTCACACATTTCTTTTACTTTTCTATCAAGATCAGTTACCGATTTATCAATTGTTAACTCCATATATTTACCAATGCGCACATCTTGTACTTCTGTAAAGGAAAGGCTGTGAAGAGCACCTTTTACTGCTGTTCCTTGTGGATCTAATACACTCTCTCTTAATGTTACATATACCTTAACTTTATACATGTGAAGCCCCTCCTAAACGTTTTAAAATTTCTTCATATGCCTCGGTTAAATTACCTAAATCGCGGCGAAATACATCTTTATCAAATTTCTCATTGCTCTCTTCATCCCATAAACGACAAGTATCTGGTGAGATTTCATCCGCTAATACAATCTTGCCTTCCTCTGTAATACCAAACTCTAATTTAAAATCTATTAACCTTACACGACAGCTTGCGAAATGCTCAATCAAAACTTGATTGATTCGTAGAGCCTTTTCTCGTAATGTACTTATCTGCTCTAATGTTGCAGCGTTTAACACACGAATATGATCTTCTGTTACAAGAGGATCTCCTAAATCATCATCTTTGTAGTAAAATTCTACGATTGGTTTCGTAAGTGGTATTCCCTCTTCCATTCCTAATCGTTTGGAAAGGCTCCCTGCAATGACGTTTCTTGTAACAACTTCTAATGGAATAATACTTACTTTTTTCACAAGTTGTTCTGTATCTGATAGCTTCTTTACAAAATGTGTTTCAATTCCCACTTCTTGCAACTTTCTGAACAAAAAAGTTGTAATTTCATTGTTCAAACGACCTTTTCCTGTAATGGTCGCTTTTTTCTCTCCATTGAAAGCAGTAGCACTATCTTTGTACTCTATCCAAACCATATCTGCTGCTTCTGTACGATATATTCTTTTTGCCTTACCTTCATACAGCAATTCTAGCTTTTGCATTTCGCAAGCCCCCTGTAGTTTGAAAAATGTGAATAATATTTTTATAAAGAATGGCACAGAATAACGCTATTCTGTGCCATATAAAATTTTCTGCTTAGTTTAGTCCAAGACGTTCAAAAATAGTATCAACATGTTGTAAGTGATATTCATAGTTGAAACATTCGTTGATTTCTTCTTGTGTTAACTTGTTTGTAATACGCTCATCTGCCTCTACAAGATCTTTAAATTGTACTTGTGTCTCCCACGCTTCCATCGCTTTAGGCTGTACGATATCATAAGCTTCTTCACGTACCATACCTTTGTCGATAAGAGTAAGCATGACACGTTGCGAATAAATTAAACCGTATGTTCTTTGCATATTGCGTTTCATGTTCTCTGGGAATACCGTTAAGTTTTTCACGATATTACCGAAGCGGTTTAACATATAGTTTAATGCAATAGTTGCATCGGGTAAGATAACACGTTCTGCAGAAGAGTGCGAAATATCACGCTCATGCCATAATGGAACATTTTCATAAGCTGTTAACATATAACCGCGAATAACACGTGCCATACCAGTCATATTTTCAGAGCCAATCGGGTTACGTTTATGCGGCATAGCAGAAGAACCTTTTTGACCTTTTGCGAAAAACTCTTCTACTTCACGAGTTTCACTCTTTTGTAAACCGCGAATTTCAACTGCCATCTTTTCAATAGATGTGGCAATCAATGCAAGTGTTGACATGTAATGCGCATGGCGATCACGTTGCAATGTTTGTGTAGAAATTGGCGCTGCTTCTAATCCTAAGTTTTCACAAACATATTTTTCTACAAATGGATTAATGTTTGCATACGTACCAACTGCACCTGATAATTTACCGACGCGAACTGTATTAGCTGCTTGTTTGAAACGTTCCAAGTTACGTTTCATTTCTTCATACCAAAGACCAAGTTTTAAACCAAACGTTGTTGGTTCTGCATGAACACCATGTGTTCGCCCCATCATAACTGTGTATTTATGTTCTTTCGCTTTATTTGCTAAAATCTCAATAAAGTTTTCTAAGTCCTTTAATAAGATTTCATTTGCTTGTTTTAAAATATAAGACAATGCTGTATCTACTACGTCTGTTGATGTTAAACCGTAGTGAATCCATTTGCGTTCTTCCCCTAATGCAGGTGTTTCTGATACTGCACGAGTAAATGCTACTACATCATGACGTGTTTCTTTTTCAATTTCATAAATACGATCCATATTAAATGATGCATTTTCGCGAATTTTTTTCACATCTTCTTTTGGAATTTCACCAAGTTCCGCCCATGCTTCACAAGCTAAAATCTCCACTTCCAACCATGCTTTAAATTTATTTTCTTCCGTCCAAATCGCACCCATCTCAGGGCGTGTATAACGACTAATCATCTTTTTCCCTCCAACAGTTGTTCTTGATGGTCCCAAATATGCAAACTACGCGCTTTTTCTAGAGCCACTTCGATATTTTCATTCAAAATATTAACATGTCCCATTTTACGCTGTAATTTTGCTTCTTCTTTTCCATATAAGTGTAAATAACACCCGGTTAATCTATTCACTTGTCTTAGGACCCCTTCTATATGTTCGCCTAAAATGTTTACCATGACAACTGGTTTTAACAAATTTGTTTCCCCAAGAGGTAAATTACAGATTGCTCGAATATGCTGTCTAAACTGACTCGTTTCACATGCATCAATTGTATAATGACCGGAATTGTGAGGACGTGGAGCCAATTCATTAATATAAATTTCACCATCAACTGTAGCAAACATTTCTACTGCTAGTGTTCCCACTAACTGAAGTTCATCCGCGAGTATCTGTGCATATTGAATTCCCTTTTGGGAAAGGTTTGCTGTAATGCGAGCTGGTACGATTGATTCATGTAAGATGTTATTCACGTGAATATTTTCAGCTACTGGAAATACCTTTGTTTCCCCGCTTACACTGCGCGTTACAATAACAGATATTTCTTTTTCAAATGGCACCCATTTTTCTAAAATACATTCAGATTTACTAATCAGTTCACTTGCTCTTGTAATATCAGCTTCGCTTCTTAAAACAACCTGACCTTTGCCGTCGTATCCTCCCGTTGTTGTTTTTAATACACAAGGGAAAGACAGTTCCCTTATTGCCGTAAGTAGCTCATTTTGCTTTTGAATGAGACGATATGGTGCTACCGGCAAACCAGCTTCTACAATCGTATTCTTTTCTGTAAAACGATTTTGGGTTTTGAATAGTAATTGGCTCCCTTGTGGCAAATATGCATACTTCTCAAGCCACTGTAAACATCTATAATTAATGTTCTCAAATTCATATGTAACAACATCGCTTATTTCCGCCAAATGCTGTATCGCTTTTAAATCGTCATAAGCGGCTACAATTTCAATATCAGCAACTTGTGCACATGGAGAATGTCTTATTGGATCTAAAACAGCGATTTTATAGCCCATTTCCTTCGCTGCTAAAGCCAGCATTCTTCCAAGCTGACCGCCGCCAATGATTCCAATTGTTTGTCCAGGTAAAATGATTTTCGTCATATTAGCTCACTACCTTCGCGCACATTTTTCTCAATTGCTTCTCGTCTCAGTTCTAATGCATCATGTATGTCATCATAAAATGAGCCAAGTATTTGTGCCGCGAGCAACCCTGCATTTGTGGAACCAGCCTTTCCAATGGCAACTGTCGCAACGGGAACTCCCCCTGGCATTTGAACAATAGATAATAATGAATCCAAGCCATTCAATGCTTTTGATTGCACAGGCACACCAATTACAGGAAGATTTGTCTTTGCTGCAACCATTCCTGGTAAATGAGCAGCACCTCCAGCTCCAGCGATAATCACTTTTAATCCACGCTCACGAGCGGTTTCTGCATATTCAAACATATAATCCGGAGTCCGATGAGCAGATACAACTTTCTTCTCATACGGAATTTTTAATTCATTTAAGATGTCACAAGCATATTTCATTGTTTCCCAGTCTGACGTGCTTCCCATTATGACTCCAACTAGTGATTTCATAGTAGAATCCCCCCGATTCAAATAAAAAAAGCCTGAAATAGAACATTTCTCTTACTATAAGAGAAAGCGCTCTATCCAGGCATACGTATCCCTTGTGAATAGAAAATACCGAGTGACTTTCCCTCATAGTCTAACGAATAACGGTCGTTAGGTAGAGACTTGCAGGCCATAACCCCGCGATTATATGAGGTGCGATATAATATTGTTTCTATGGTTATATTAACAATATTCAGTAAGCGATGTCAACAAATAATCGAATGTTTTTTTAAACACTAAAAAAAATGTTCGATTATTTGTTGACATATTTATGCGAATTATTATTAATATAAAAGAATTTTAAGTCATTCTCTCATGTTTCTTTTTATCCTCTTAAATTGCTAAAAGCTAAACTTAGGGGGGAAGGATTCCTATAGTTCTTTCTAACCTAAGATATCTAAATCCACCTCACCTATGTAGCTATTTCTATTCATATTAAAAACATAGTAGAACAAAAGAATTGCAAAGTGAGCTTGATAAGTTACAATCAAACACGAATATTCAAATGATAGAGAAATAACAAAAAACCTAAGTCAGATTGACTTAGGTTTTTTTGCTTGGCGACGTCCTACTCTCACAGGGGCAAGGCCCCAACTACCATCGGCGCTAGAGAGCTTAACTTCCGTGTTCGGTATGGGAACGGGTGTGA
>NZ_JAKUFV010000018.1:0-73743 GCF_022663595.1 Bacillus cereus group sp. BfR-BA-01360 | reverse complement strand
GTTTTCAAAGAACTCGTTTGTCGCTTCATTTGCGACTTCCTTATGTTAGCATCTCTTCTTTTTGATGTCAACTAAGTTTTTTATTTCTTTTTTCGCTTTCTGCATGTTTTGCATCAGCGACGGTTATTAATATAGCATGTTAAAACATGAAAGGCAATACTTTTTTTGTTTTTTTATAAAAAGAGCGAATTCCTTCTTTTCACTTCATATAATGAAACAATACCTCCCCTTAGTACACGCAAATTTATTACTTATAAAAACAAATAGGTGATAGCTACATCACAGGAAACGAAATCATAAGGAGGAATACATATGGAATATACAGATTTATTACTAAAGCTCGGTCTATCCGCTGTATTAGGATTTGCAATTGGCCTAGAACGAGAACTAAAAAGAAAACCACTCGGATTAAAAACTTGCTTGGTTATTTCTATTATTAGCTGTCTTCTTACCATCGTTTCCATTAAGGCTGCTTATAATTTACCTCATACGAATCATCTCAATATGGATCCATTGCGGCTTGCTGCTCAAATTGTTTCAGGAATTGGTTTTTTAGGTGCTGGCGTTATTTTACGAAGAGGAAATGACAGCATTGCAGGATTGACTACTGCCGCCATGATTTGGGGAGCTTCTGGTATTGGAATTGCAGTTGGAGCTGGTTTTTATATCGAAGCAGTTTTCGGCATGTTTTTTCTTATGATAAGTGTAGAATTAATCCCTTTAACAATGCAATTTCTAGGACCCAGGTCATTACGACAACGAGATATCGCTGTTAAACTTGTTGTGCGCAATATGAATAATATTTCAACTGTTATCGAAGAAATTAAAGCTATGGATATAAAAGTAAAGAATATGAAACTGAAAACATTAGAAAATAGCTCACACCTGTTACATTTAAAACTATCCGTGGATCAAAAAACACATACAACCGATGTTTACTACACCTTACAACACCTCGATAGTGTCCAACAAACAGAAGTTGAAAGTATTTAAATACCTCCTACTGACTTTTTGTCACTATACAGAACAGAATTGAAAAGAAGATCAATCTCTACGTGGTAGAGAGAGTAATCTTCTTTGATTATTTTTTTAGGTGTTTTTCTTTTTTTGATAATGGTAACAATGATTATAGCTTTATATGTAGGAGGAGAAATATTTTGAAACCACCAGCAAACCTAATAGACACCTTTCGTGATTCTATTATTTTTCGATTAATTTGTTTTATTGTTATACTCACTACAGTTTTTGGCTTTATCATATATAAACTAGAGCCTACATATTTTTCTACATGGTTAGATGGTATATGGTGGTCTCTCGTTACAATTTTTACTGTTGGTTACGGTGACTATGTCCCTCATACACCTATAGGAAAAATAGTCGGTATGCTTTTAATTTTATTAGGGACAGGCTTTTGCTCTTATTTTATGATCTTATTCGCTACAGAAATGATGAATAAGCAATATATGAAGATCACAGGAGAGGAGGCAGCTTCTTCTAATGGTCATATGATTATTGTAGGTTGGAATGAAAGAGCAAAACAAGTTGTAAGTCAAATGTCTACATTAAATCCAAATCTGGATATTGTCTTAGTAGATGAAACACTTTCCTTGCTCCCAAAGCCATTCCATCATCTAGAATTTATTAAAGGATGCCCACATCACGATGAAACTTTGTTAAAAGCCAACATAAAAACAGCACATACCATTTTAATCACAGCAGATAAAGAAAAAAATGAAACTTTAGCGGATACGCAATCTATTTTAAACATTTTAACCGCAAAAGGATTAAATCCACATATTCATTGCATTGCTGAACTCTTAACCTCAGAACAAATTCAAAATGCAACAAGAGCAGGAGCGACGGAAATTATAGAAGGAAACAAGTTAACCAGCTATGTTTTTACTGCTTCTCTTTTATTCCCGTCTATTTCAGGTGTATTGTTCACGCTCTATAACGAGCTCTCAGAAAGTAAATTACAGTTAATGCAGGTGCCACCATCATATGTTGGAAAAACATTTGAAGGATGTAGTAATTTCCTTTTAAAACAAAATATTCTGTTGCTGGGTGTAAAACGCGATGAACAATTTCATATTAACCCTGTTCGCACATTAGTAATTCTTAAAAGTGATATTTTGATTGTCATTCATCATTGATAAGATGTCTTTCTATTTCTTGCACGAATGCTTTACCAATCTCTATATACTTTCTTTTTATATGCCCATCAGCATCTTTCGGTTCTGCAAATTGATCTAATCCGCTTGTTCCAGCTGCAAACATGTTTACTTGATCATCTAGTTCGTCTTGATACACATGCGAAAGAAGATAAGGTGTTCCAAGACGAACGACCACACCTGGAACATCAAGCTCTCCTTCCACAGCTGTAAATGGCAATCTTAAAAATTGATATCCATCTTCTTCATCCAGTTTGTAATCAAAGCATCCTTTATCATACTCCCAATTTCCACCTATATTGTAGCCAAGCGGCTTTAACGTTTCCTCTAGTTGATAAAGAGCATATAGACGACCTTCTAAATCGGATTGAATCGGAATCATATCATTCACCCTTCTAATACATTTTTCATTAGCATACCCGTTCTAGTAAGAATATATTGGTGATTCATACCGTCAAAAGAAAAAAACTGTTAGGGACATGCCCTAACAGTTTTCTTTATTTTAAACGCTCTTCCAATTCTGCTTTTAGTTCTTCGAATCCTGGTTTTCCAAGTAAAGCAAACATGTTTTTCTTATATGCTTCGACACCTGGTTGATCAAATGGATTTACACCTAATAGATAGCCACTCATCGCACATGCTTTTTCGAAGAAATATACAAGGTAACCGAATGTATACTCATTTAATTCTGGAATATTAACGATTAAGTTTGGCACGCCGCCATCACTATGTGCTAATAATGTACCTTCGTACGCTTTTGTATTTACGAAGTCCACCGTTTTCCCAGCAAGATAGTTTAAACCGTCTAAATCGCTCTCATCTAATTCAATTGTTAGTTCATGTGTAGGTTTACCTACTTTTAGAACTGTTTCAAATAAGTCACGACGTCCTTCTTGGATGTATTGACCTAATGAGTGTAAGTCGGTAGAGAAATTTGCTGAAGATGGGAAAATACCTTTTTGATCTTTTCCTTCACTTTCACCAAATAGTTGTTTCCACCACTCAGCAAAATATTGAAGTGCTGGTTCATAGTTAACAAGCATTTCAATCGTTTTCCCTTTGTTATATAACGCATTTCGTACAACCGCATATTGATAAGCTGGATTTTCTTCCAGTTCTGATTTTGCAAAATCATTGCAACCAGCCGCTGCCCCTTGCATCATTTCTTCAATGTTTAAACCACTAACAGCAATTGGCAATAATCCAACTGGCGTTAATACAGAGAAGCGTCCACCAACATCATCTGGAATTACGAATGTTTCGTAACCTTCTTCGTCAGCTAATGTTTTTAAAGCGCCACGCGCCTTATCTGTCGTTGCATAAATACGTTTACGCGCTTCTTCTTTTCCGTATTTGTCTTCTAATAATTTACGGAATAAACGGAATGCGATTGCAGGTTCTGTTGTTGTACCTGATTTGGAAATTACGTTAATAGAGAAGTCTTTGCCTTCTAGTACATCCATTAAATCTTTCATATAAGTGGAGCTAATGTTTTGTCCAACAAATAGCACTTGTGGAGTTTTACGTTGTTCTTTAGAAAGCATATTGTAGAAAGAATGGTTTAACATTTCAATTGCTGCACGTGCTCCTAAGTAAGAGCCACCAATACCGATAACAAGTAAAATGTCAGAGTCATTTTTAATTTTTTCAGCACATTTTTGAATGCGAATAAATTCTTCTTTATCATACGCAAGGGGAAGGTCTACCCATCCAAGGAAATCGTTCCCAGCCCCAGTTTTTTCATGGATTGCATGATGTGATACCTTTACTGCATCACGTAAATAAGTTAATTCGTGTTCACTGATGAACGATAATGCTTTAGAGTAATCGAACGTTACATGTGTGCTCATCTTTTTCCCTCCAATTATGTATATGTATTTCTGTATTCACTTTAGCGAAACTAAAGTTGTAAATCAAGCGATTGACGAATTGTAAACGCAACCAATCATTATTTTTTGAAAAATGTTCATTTTTCGTATAAAAACCGGTATTTAGGGGTATAGATGTATACATGTCATATACTATATATTTTTTATGTATAAAAACAGCAAAAGAAAAACATTCTATAAACGAGTTAAATCGCATAAAGGTTTACTCATGTTCTACATTTAAGGAGGGCTATTTAAGATGAGTACTTTACAACGAATCGCCTTAGTATTCACTGTAATCGGTGCCGTCAACTGGGGACTTATTGGATTTTTTCAATTTGACTTAGTAGCAGCTATTTTTGGCGGACAAAACTCTGCTCTCGCAAGAATTATTTATGGCATTGTCGGTATTTCTGGGCTCATTAATCTCGGGTTATTATTTAAACCATCTGAAAATCTAGGTACACACCCAGAAACGCATGAAATTCGATAATCAGTATGTCATTCTTCTCATCCGACATACGAATATGATTGCTTGCAATCATATTTGCTAAATATATATCATAACAAAGTAAAAGAGGAATGCTCATGAGCATTCCTCTTTTACTTTGTTATGTCCGATTCTTCTATCCACTCTGTTAACTTCTCACGCAATGTATGAAATCCTTTTGCGGATGGATTGGGCACAAGAACTTTCCCTTGTTTTCTTTTTGCTGCTTTTAATGATAAACTCATCTTTTTGTGCTCTTCATCAACGGAAAGTACCTTTACTTCTACTGTATCTCCGATTTTTAAATAATCATGAACATCTTTTACATACCCATTTGTAATTTCAGATATATGCACAAGACCTTGCGTTTCATCATCCAATGCTACAAATGCGCCGTAATCTTGAATTCCAGTCACTTTCCCTTTTACAATCACTCCTGTTGTATATTGTTCTGACATATGAAACACTCCCATACGTTTACCATTTTTTCCTGCTACTATTCCGTAGCTAAGCATCCACTGAGAACTTATAAAGAATAGATAGATGCTATTAACTTTAAATAATTGCTTAGCGAAATCTTAACTAAGAACCCCCTGATATTAGTAAATTATACCATCCCCTCTTCTTTCATTCAAAATTCATAAAAAAATCCCCTCTAATACGTATATTTTTCAAATATTGGGATAGAATACTAACACATGGCTTTCTAGTATTCCCCCCCTTTTATGGACAAAACGTATTCTGTTTTGTCCTTTTTTTATTCTCCACAAAACGTTTCATTCTGTTCATAGCTTCCATAAGTTGCTCAAGTGAAGTCGCATAAGAACAACGAATAAACCCTTCACCACTTTCACCAAACACACTACCTGGTACAACCGCAATTTTTTCCTCTATCAATAATTGCTCGGCAAATGCCGCTGAAGACAATCCTGTTGAAGAAATAGAAGGAAATACATAAAACGCACCACCCGGTACATGACATGTTAATCCCATCTCATTTAACGACTGTGTCATAAAGTTGCGGCGCTTCTTGTAACTGTCTCTCATTCGAATAACTTCATCATTCCCGGACCGAAGCGCTTCGAGCGCAGCAAACTGTGACATTGTTGGCGCGCACATCATAGAATACTGATGAATTTTTAACATGAATGATGAAAAATGAGTAGGAGCTGCAATCATCCCAAGACGCCATCCTGTCATTGCAAATCCTTTTGAAAATCCAGAAATTAAAATCGTATGATCCCTCATATTCTTTATGCTAGCAAAACTTGTATAAGCTTCATCATAGACAAGCTCCGCATAAATTTCATCTGATAGAACAATTAAATTATATTTTTCTACAATTTCTGCTAACTTTTCTAATTCAGATTTGTTTAAAAGCGCCCCTGTTGGATTATTTGGAGAACAAAGCAAAATTGCTTTCGTCTTTGTTGTAATCGCTGCTTCAATTTGTTCTGGCTGTACTTTAAATGCGTTCTCTAAAGATGTTGCAACCGGTATTGGAACGCCCCCTGCCAATGTAACAAGGGGGGCATATGACACAAAACTCGGTTCTATAATAATCACTTCGTCACCAGGATTCACAATCGCACGCATGGCCACATCTAGCGCTTGGCTTGCTCCAACTGTCACAATAATTTCGTCATTTGGATCATAAGAAACTTCAAATTGTTTTTTTAGATACTTTGCTATTTCTTGACGTAGTTCTAATAATCCTGCATTTGCCGTGTATGCTGTATACCCTTCTTCTAACGAACGAATACAGGCTTTCCTTACATTCCACGGTGTCACAAAGTCAGGTTCTCCAACACCAAGTGAAATAACACCTTTCATTCCTGCTGCTAAATCAAAGAACTTGCGAATACCAGATGGCTGTAAAGACTCTGCTGCTCTAGATAGTTCAAACTGCTTCATGGTGTCACCACAATTCGTTTATCATCATCTGTATTTTCATAAATAATTCCCTCATGTTTATATTTTTTCAAAATAAAATGAGTTGTTGTTGAAACGACTGATTCAATTGTTGCTAATTTTTCAGAAACAAATGTCGCTACTTCTGCCATCGTTTTTCCTTCTAATGTAATTGAAAGGTCATATGTCCCTGACATTAAATATACTGATTTCACTTCTGAATAACGATATATTTGTTCAGCAACCGCATCAAACCCAACTCCATGCTTCGGCGTTACCTTTACATCAATCATTGCCGTTAAACCAGTGTGCTCTTTCACCTTTGTCCAATCAATATGTGTCACATAGTCTACAATAATGTTTTCACTTTCTAATTTTGCAACCATTTTTTGTGCTTCTTCAACCTCTATATTTAACATTTTCGCTAAAGTTTCTACAGATAAACGACTGTTTTTTTCAAGACATACTAACAATTCCAATTCTTTTTCAGTCATCACATAACTCATCCTCTCTTTTGTTTGTTTTTAAATTATACAGACACTCTTTTCTATTTGAAAAGAAGATTTTTTTAGAGAATTATGTAAAAATAAAAAGGAAAGGGGATGAGTTGATGAAACCAAAAGTATACATCGCTGAACGTATACCAGTATTTGTAGAAAAATATTTATCTGAACACTGTGAATATGAAAAGTGGAATCGCGATGAAAAGATTTCTCGTGACGTTTTATTAGAAAAAATAAAAGATAAAGATGGCTTACTGAATTTCGGAGCAAAGATTGATGAAGAATTATTACAAGCAGCTCCTAACTTAAAAGTTGTGAGTAATATTTCTGTCGGTTATGATAACTTCGATTTAAAAGCAATGAAGAGAAGAAATGTAATTGGAACAAATACACCATATGTATTAGACGATACAGTAGCTGATCTTGTTTTTGCTCTTATGCTATCAGCTAGCCGCCGCGTATGTGAACTTGATTCTTATGTCAAAAATGGGAATTGGGATACTGAGATTTCAAAAGATCATTTTGGAGTAGATGTCCATCACCGTACAATTGGCATTATCGGTATGGGACGTATTGGAGAAGCAGTTGCCAAGCGAGCAAACTTCGGCTTCGATATGGACGTTTTATACCACAATCGCCGTCGTAAAAAAGAAGCTGAACAGAAATTTAACGCTACATACTGTGAACTAGATACACTGCTGAAACAATCTGATTTTGTTGTCCTTTTAACTCCATTAACTGCTGAAACATATCATCTCATTGGCGAAAACGAATTCTCGCTTATGAAGGAAACAGCGGTTTTCATTAATGCTTCTCGCGGAAAAACAGTAGATGAAGCGGCGTTAATTTCTGCCTTACAACAAAAAAAGATTTTTGCAGCTGGTATTGATACCTTTACACAAGAACCGATTGAAAAAGACAATCCACTTTTATCTCTACAAAATGTGGTTACTTTACCTCATGTTGGGTCAGCAACATTAAAAACGAGACAACAAATGGCAAAAGTAGCTGCTGAAAATTTAGTTGCAGGCTTACAAGGGAAAACACCACCTAATATTGTACACGAGTAAAAGGCAAAATGGACTTCCATCTTGCCTTTTACTCGTGTACATAAATATTTTCTTATAAGGAGATGATATGAACAAAAAATGAATGGAGTGACAAAAAATGAAACATGAATTCAAATGTCCCTATTTCACTTTTTCCACTCGTGGCATAACTGTTCATTATGAATTGTATGAGCATTATAATAAAAAAGAACGGCCTACTTTCGTACTCGTTCATGGTTTCCTCTCTTCTTCATTTAGTTATCGGCGATTAATACCTTTACTAGCCCAAGAAGGCACAGTAATTGCCCTTGATTTACCACCGTTCGGGAGAAGTGATAAATCCAATCACTTCAAATACTCTTACCATAACTTAGCAACCATCATTATCGACTTAATAAAACACTCGAAATTTTCTAACATCATTTTAATTGGACACTCCATGGGGGGACAAATCTCTCTTTATGTGAACCATATATGTCCTGACTTAATAAAAAAAACGATTTTACTATGCAGCTCCAGCTACTTACATCGCGCTACTTTACCTCTTATTTATTCTTCTTATTTACCATTTTTTCACCTATACGTGAAGAAATGGATTACAAAAAGAGGAATTGTTCATAACTTAATGAATGTTGTTCATGACCATTCTTTAATTGACGATGAAATGATGGAAGGCTATGCTGCTCCCTTTTACGATAATCGAATATTCCCTGCTTTAACGCGAATGATTAGAGATCGGGAAGGCGATTTACCATCGACCGAATTACGTAAAATTCAAACACCTACTTTACTGATTTGGGGAGAACAAGACCGCGTTGTTCCCATTCAAATTGGACAACGACTTCATAAAGATTTGCCAAATTCTCAATTCATTTCATATGAAAACACAGGGCATTTACTACCTGAAGAAAAACCAGAACACATTTATGAGGAAATTATTTCTTTTGTTGCAAATTGAACTCCCCCTCCTTCACTTCGTTTAGAAGAGGGGGTTTTACTAAAGTGAAACTTTAATCAATGTTTTTTCTTCATCCCCTACTCATTATACCCCTTCACCACTCGGGCTGTTACGGACAATAAGCCCCCCTCTCTGAATCTTTGAATGAGAGTCTTACTGCCCTAAAATAGCGGGATCAAATATAGCTACCAAAGTAAGAGCAGCTATATTGAACAACTTCCGCCCTCTTTTAAAATAAGCAACTGTTCTGCTAACTTTTCACATTTTTCTAACGGAGGAACTTCTTCAAACGACATAAAATATATATGTTGAATTTTTTTCGCAATATATCTTGGATCATCAAACGCACTTACTACATATACAACATCACTTGCTTCTGTTTCATAAAACTCCGCTCCCATTTGAAACGGATCCCAGTTTTTTACCAGCTCCACCATTCTTTCATATGCACCCATTTACTTCCCGCCTTTTTCTCGTTTTCATGCTTTCCTTTATCGTATCACATCATATATGCTAGAAGAAGAGTAGGAATTTTCATAAAATGTAGTTTTATAGCAGAAAGGAGCTAAACTATGCATCAATTTCAAAAAGTAGTGAATCGCCGTGGTACTCAAAGCATCAAATGGGATACATATAAAGATGAGGAACTTTTACATGCTTGGATTGCCGATATGGACTTTGAAGTACCAACAGCAATTCAAAATGCGATAAAGAAACGTCTTGAACATCCTATCTTTGGGTATACACTGCCACCAAAGGAAATACTAGATACTATTTGCCAATGGACAAAACAGCAATATAATTGGGACATACAAAAAGAATGGATTGTATTTAGTTCTGGAATTGTTCCAGCACTTAGCATAAGTGTACAAGCACTGACAAACGAGAATGACACCGTTCTTGTACAGCCACCTATTTATCCACCATTCTTTCATATGGTCACCAAAAACAATCGGCTTTTATGTGAAAGTCCATTACTGTTCGAAAATGGAAAATATAAAATGGATCTCGAACATTTAGAAACACAATTTCAACAAGGTGTAAAGCTTATGTTTCTTTGTAATCCACATAATCCCGTTGGACGCGTCTGGACAAAACAAGAACTTTCCGAACTTGGAATGTTATGTGAAAGATACGATGTAACCATTGTTGCCGATGAAATTCATGCGGATATTATTTTCTCAGATTATCTCCATATACCATTTGCCTCCTTATCTGAACAATTAGCAAAACGGACTATTACTTGCATAGCACCAAGCAAAACATTTAATATTTCTGGTTTACAAGCTTCTATCGTTATTATTCCAGATCGAAAAATCCGTCATGCTTTTACATCTGTGCAGCAAAGACAAGGCTTTCACGGTTTAAACATATTTGCTTATGAAGCAATGCAAAGCGCCTATACAGAATGTAATGAGTGGGTAACAGATGTTCGCTCTTATATAGAAGAAAACGCCCGATTTGCTTGTGAATTCATTGATACACACATTCCTACTTTATCTGCTATCAAGCCAGAAGGAACTTTTTTACTCTGGGTAGACTGTACAAAACTTCATCTGTCTCAAAAAGAACGAACAAAACTGCTAGAAGAAAAAGGAAGAATTATCGTAGAACCAGGTGAAAAATACGGAATAGGTGGAGAACAACATATTCGCATTAACATCGGTTGTCCGCTGTCCGTTTTGAAAGACGTTTTAACTCGGCTTCAATATGCACTTTCATAAGGCACATTTTTTATCCCGCTATTTTAGGGCATCCCAATTGGGGGAGGGCTCGATGTAGCCCTTTCTTCATTATCAATGTCCCTTCACGAACCTTAACTTCCTATCAATTAGAATAAACAAAAGTAAGAGCTACCTTTCAAAGTAGCTCTTACTTTTGTTTATTCGCAGATACTTTTTTCACAATAACCCCACAGGCAATTCGATTCCCTGAATTTCCTGTCGGCTGCGTCATGCCATCATCCGGATTTTCAGTAATGATAATAGAGGCTCCATCTTTGCGATATAAAGTGGTTCGCCCTTCTTCAAGCGATACATTTGATGCTTCAATTTCCGCTTTAATCTTTCCTGTATCGTCCGCAATCACATTTGGTAAATCACCGTTCTCTGCTCCTTTTGGATTCATAAGCCCATGCTTCTTCTTATCATCTACATTAAAATGATTACCAGCTGACTCAAAGCGTGGTGCTTTACATTCTCCCATTTCATGAATATGTAATCCATGTGCACCAGGTGTAAATCCATCTGCTTTAATTGATATTTTCACTCCGCTTGTTTGCTGCGTTACTTTCGCTGTTCCAACCTCATCGCCAGACGCATTGTATAACTTCACATCAATTTCTTTTGAGTTCCCTTTGTCACAGCCTGTGATAAGAAATAGCATACAACAACTAAATAAAAGCTGTTTTTTCATTCCCATTCCCTCCAAGATACATTCTGTCCTTAGAGTATCCGAGCTTGAAGAGAAACATACAAAAACGAATTAGCGTTTCTTTTCAGCTAACAACTTTTCTTCTATCTTTCGCAAGCGATCAGCTTCTTTTTTAGAGACACGAATGAACATGCGCCACGTCACAACAGCCCCAATAATAAATAAAATACAAACGATTCCAGGAATAATATATTCCGTTTTATCCTCTGGAAAATATAAAGGCATCATTACACTCACTCCTTTTCTACACGTTTTGTATATTTACTAGTTGTACACACTCTCATACTTTCCTCTAATCGTTTAAAGGCATCGAACGAAACAATACATGCTTCTCTATATCCTTCACACACTTCGGAATTTTCTGTCATATCATTATCCATTATAACACTTCATGATTTACAATCCTACTTAACAAATGCTTTCTTTGACTCTGCCTCTTACTTTCCTTACTATAAAATTGAGGTGAAAAATATGAAAGAAACATTTGAAATCGGAGAGATTGTTACTGGTATTTATAAAACAGGAAAGTACATTGGAGAAATTACAAATAAACGTCCTGAAAGTTACGTTGTGAAAGTATTAGCTGTTTTAAAACATCCCATGCAAGGTGACTTACATAACATAAAACAAGCAGATGTCCCATTTTTCCATGAAAGACGTGCTTTATCTTTTCGTGAGCAAACAAATATTCCAAAAGCAATGGTTAAAAAGTATGACGGAGATATTCCGGATTACAAAGAATCTCTAAAAACAGCATTAAAAGCTCAAATCGCTGCATTGTTAGAGGATGATTCACCTTTTGCACAGCGCAGTTTACAAACACTCCAGCAATTAAAACGAGACTATAAGTTATAAAAACAAAACGACCAAATTACACATTTTGCAATTTGGTCGTTACTGTGTACTTACCTTCTTTAATAATTTCGAAAAATCAACAAGTTCTCCTAACGTAGGTGGAGCTGGTTTCACTAAATATTCTTTATCCTTCTCGACAAGTTTAAAGATATTATACGTTGTCATCGCGTCATCTAATGCACAGTGATGCTTTCCTGTTCCTACCTTTCCATATGCTTCAATTGCTTTCCATAATCCTGTTTGATTTCGCTCTCCAAAAAAACGCTTATATTCTAGGGATAAATCTCGACAAACGCCTGAAAACGGAAACGGAACACCTGCTACTTCACAATTATGTTTTAATACTTTCATATCCATATTTCCCCACGTGACAATTGTCGGTTTATAGCGCTCTTCATATTGAACAAGTTTGTCGACAAGTGCTAAAAAAGAAATTCCTCCATCTACAGCTTCTTGATCAATTCCTAAAAAATCTTTACATCGATTTGTTAAATCTGGAAAACTTTCCGGTCTAACATAAGATGAATACGTATCTTCCATTGTACAACCGATAACCGATACAAGCCCTACTTCAATAATTTCGGGAAAGAAACCTTTTGGTTTTTTTCGATTTTGAGGCATCGTGAACTCAAAATCTAAAAATAAAAATTGCTTTTCATCCATACGATCCCTTCCTTATCATTTTTTCTCCTCTTCCTTCTACACGAACAGGCTCGAATTTGAAACATTCAGATTGGATGTATCTTATATATATGTCAAATAACCACAAATATTTTTAAAAAAGAAAAATTCATTTGTACAGAAAATGTAACAAAATAAACCCTTTATTTACATCCGACATTTTTCTACTTTATAATGGCGTTAAGTGTGTTTTCTTCTACAATTTTTTGACACACTAAGAATAGTAAACGAAAGGAGATGGGGTTTTTGCACGAAACAACGCAAGAAATCGCAAACTGGCAGTATTATTTTGCTATCGCAGTCTTTTTAATTACATATGCCATTATCATTTCAGAAAAAATTAATCGTGCTGTGATTGCACTTTTAGGCGCAGCACTTATGGTCATCTTCGGTATTGTTGACTTGCACAACGCATTTACAAAACATATTGAATGGGGAACTATTACACTTCTCATCGGTATGATGATCTTAGTTAACATCACGAGTAAATCGGGTGTATTCCAATATGTTGCCATTAAAGCTGCGAAACAAGCACAAGGAAATCCTATTAAAATTTTGATTTCCCTTTCTTTGCTGACCGCACTTGGCTCCGCATTTTTAGATAACGTAACAACAGTACTTCTTGTTGTTCCAGTTACTCTATCTATTACGCGCATTTTACAAGTAAATCCTGTTCCGTATTTACTGTCTGAAATTATTTTCTCAAACATTGGAGGGACTGCAACATTAATTGGTGACCCACCAAACATTATGATTGGTTCAGCAAACAAGCATTTAGATTTCAATGCATTCTTAATTAATTTGGCACCAATCGTAATCATAATCATTACTGTAGTAACAATTATGCTTTACTTTATGTATCGCAAACAACTAATTGCTGATCCAGTACAAGTTAAAAAATTAATGAGTTTAGATGAAAAACAATATATTAAAGATCCAGTACTAATGAAAAAATCTTTAACAGTACTTGGACTGACAATCGTCGGTTTCATGACTCATTCTATTTTCCATATTGATGCTGCTGTAATCGCATTAACTGGTGCCACTATCCTTATGTTAATTGGTGTCAAAGAACATGAAATCGAAGAAGTATTCGCTCACGTTGAGTGGATTACCATTTTCTTCTTTGCAGGATTATTTGTACTCGTTGGTGGTCTTATCGATATCGGTCTTATCAAAACATTAGCGCAAAAAGTAATCGGAATAACAGGTGGGGATATTTCTTACGCATCTGTGCTCATTTTATGGGTATCTGGTATTGCTTCTGCAACAATTGATAATATTCCATTCGTTGCAACAATGATTCCACTTATTAATGATATGGCAGTTGGACTTGGTCTATCACCTGCTGATGCGCAAATCGATGTACTATGGTGGTCATTAGCACTTGGTGCTTGCTTAGGTGGAAACGGAACATTAATCGGAGCTTCTGCCAACGTAATCGTAGCAGGTATCGCCAGCCGTGAGGGACATAAATTTAGTTACATGGACTTTTTAAAAGTCGGTTTTCCGATTATGATTGTGTCACTCATTATTTCTCATATTTATATTTATTTACGTTATTTAATGTAATACCAAAGGCTAGCGCACATATGCGATAGCCTTTCTTCATAAATCAGTGATTTCTCTTCAGTTATCGCCAATTCGACACAACTTATCAACCATTCGATAAAATACCCTACCTCAATATCTTGTTGGTTCATTCCGAATCAATAAATTGGTAAAAAGATCGAACATGTTATCACATGAATACTAGTAAACAGATGAACAACTTCTCTTCTCAATTATGAAACATCTCAAAACTTCAAAAGAATTTTTCATTCAAAAAACAATCATCGGTTGAGTACTTCGTAAATATGCCAAAACAACTTCAGATGTTGTATGGAAATATGTACAAACGAATGCACTTTTGCCCAGCAATGAAACACATTCAATACTTATATGGTATAAAGAACAAAAAAATAGACGAAACTCTATCATAAAGACAATCGTTCCTCTATTGTGATTTAAAAAAGAACATGATAGAATATGTTCATTATTATGAAATATAAGTAGCGATGATGGACTTATAAGTACTTGCACCTACAAGCGATTCAGGGATAGTGAAAGCCTGAAAACGCAAGGAAACGGCAGTCTTGAGCAATACATGATAAAGTGGATGTGAAAAGCACATCAACTAGGGTGGAACCGCGGGCAAACGCTCGTCCCTAGGCAACAAGCCTAGAGACGAGCGTTTTTGTATTTAAAAGCGCAAGGCGGCTTGCTCAAGAAATTACGTTTCATAAGTGCACTCTATCATCGCCAATACGTTAACTTTTAAAAGGAGGATTTTAGTATGTATTCAATGGAACAAGTTGTAAACTTAGCGAAACATCGCGGTTTTGTTTTTCCTGGTTCTGAAATTTATGGTGGTCTTGCAAATACTTGGGATTACGGTCCACTTGGTATCGAACTAAAAAATAATGTAAAAAAAGCTTGGTGGAAAAAATTTATTCAAGAATCTCCATACAACGTTGGTTTAGATGCAGCAATCTTAATGAACCCAAAAACTTGGGTAGCCTCTGGTCATGTTGGTAACTTTAACGACCCAATGATTGACTGTAAAAAATGTAAAGCTCGTCATCGCGCTGACAAATTGATTGAAGATGCTTTAGATGCAAAAGGTATCGAAATGATTGTTGACGGTCTTACTTTCGAACAAATGGCTGACTTAATGAAAGAGCACGAAGTGAAATGTCCAGACTGCGGCAGCCAAGAATTCACAGAAATCCGTCAATTCAACTTAATGTTTAAAACATTCCAAGGTGTTACGGAATCTAGCACAAACGAAATTTTCCTTCGTCCTGAGACAGCACAAGGTATTTTCGTAAACTTTAAAAATGTACAACGTTCTATGCGTAAAAAACTTCCATTTGGTATCGGGCAAATCGGTAAAAGTTTCCGTAATGAAATTACACCTGGTAACTTCACATTCCGTACACGTGAGTTTGAACAAATGGAACTTGAATTCTTCTGTAAACCAGGTGAAGAATTAGAGTGGTTTACATTCTGGCGCGAAACTTGCAAAAACTGGTTACTATCACTTGGTATGAACGAAGACAGCATGCGTCTTCGCGATCACGGTGAAGAAGAATTATCTCACTACAGTAACGCAACAACTGATATTGAATTTAAATTCCCATTTGGTTGGGGCGAACTTTGGGGCATTGCCTCTCGTACAGACTTCGACTTAAAACGTCACATGGAACATTCTAGTGAAGACTTTAACTATATCGATCCACAAACAAACGAACGTTACGTACCATACTGCATCGAGCCATCTCTTGGCGCAGATCGCGTAACATTAGCATTCTTATGCGATGCATACGAAGAAGAACAATTAGAAAACGATTCTCGTACAGTTCTTCGTTTTCATCCTGCTTTAGCACCATATAAAGCGGCTATCTTACCATTATCGAAAAAACTATCTGAAGGTGCTAGAGAAGTATTTGCAGAGCTGGCAAAAGACTTCATGGTAGATTACGACGAAACAGGTTCAATTGGTAAACGTTACCGCCGCCAAGATGAAATCGGTACACCATTCTGTATCACATATGACTTCGACTCAGTTGAAGACAAGGCTGTAACAGTACGTGACCGCGATACAATGGAACAAGTTCGTATGCCAATTAGCGAGCTAAAAAGCTTCTTAGAGAAGAAAATCCAGTTCTAACAAGAAAAGGCTATCCTAAGGTACATAGCCATCCAGTTAAGATTACGTATATAATTTTCATCAAAAACAGCCATTCTTTCATGGAGTATCCATGAAAGAATGGCTGTTTTATGTCTTTAATGAATTTTACAAAAGGCACAGATAACAATACCGAAATCATCTTTTTATGAAACTGTCGATGTAATAAGGAGATCATTTTCTTAAGCAAACTGTTTTTTCTTTTAATTTCATTATTAATTTTCATAATTCGGTTTTTATATACAATCCATGAGAGGATAACCAAGATCATGAGAAGGGCAACTGATACCCAAAGGGTGATATCCTTGTTAGAATAATATGTATCAAATAACATACCCTCACCATCATCTCCGAAAATCGCTATCGTGTAATTCCAGATAAAATGTCCCCCAGCAGCAACCCATAAATTATTATAGGCTAAAGTTAAAATAGAAAAGAATACACCTACAAAATATGCTATGAGAAATACTAGGAATTCAGAATAATCGGGTGAATTAAAATGTAAAACAGAAAAGGCTATCGGGTTTAATAAAATCGCTACATACACATTTGTAGAACGAAGCAAGGTTCCTAAAGCATAGCCACGGAAAAGAATTTCTTCATAAAAACTTTGAATCATTACAACGGGGATAGTAAGCAACACAATTTTCACAGAATCTGGATGGGCACTAACTGTAATGGAGCCACCTGCTATAAGTAAATTCAAGATTGTATTAACAACGAAAAAGGTAAAGACAATCCCAATACCAATTCCATAATTTTTATATGTTTCTTTTGATAAGAATCCTGTTGGAAGACGAAGAGGTCTAAGACTTCGATGGTGTAAAAAAGCAGCTAGTAATGTCAAGACCACAATTAATAAAGGGATAAACATGGCATAGGTTCGCTGTTCTAGATTTGATAGGTCATCATAATTTATATTCAAAATACTTAAAAACAGATCAAGTATTTTCCCACCAATCATCATACCACCAAACAATAAAATGATTGGGACAGCAAGAGCTAATATTATGTTTAGTACGATTTTCCATATCTTCATATGACAAACTTCCTTTCTATGAGTTCTGTATGAAATCTAAATAAATATTTAATATGATAAGTATTTTTTTTAATTATATACTCCCATAAATATTTACGATAATGAAATATTACCTTAGTAAAAGGAAGTTTTTTAGCATTTCAAAAAGAACATTTTCTTGCTCGACAGTTCATTATTGAAAAAAAGCTCTTTTTTCATTTCGGGGGATGTTTACTTTTCCTAAGTTGATGGCGATGACCCTAGGGCGACCGCGCCCCGATTGGTGAGAGCTCATAATAAGCGAGGGATGAAGCCCCCACTTATTAAAGTTTCACTTTATATGGAATCCCTAACTAAAACTAGGAAATCCCTTTTATTTTTCACGCTTTTCTTTAATTGCAACTGTACATCTAGAAATGCAAATTAAATCATCATTTTCATCAATAATGCGCACGTCCCAAACCATCGTTGTTTGTCCTTTGTGGATTGGTATTCCGATTGCTGTGACAATTCCATCGCGTTTAGAACGAATATGGTTTGCATTGATTTCCAGTCCGAAGCAAATACACTTTTCTTGATCAATTAAGTTATAAGCCCCTACGCTCGCCACTGTTTCTGCTAAAGCAACTGATGCACCTCCATGCAAAAAGCCAAATGGCTGATGTGTGCGTCCATCTACTGGCATCGTAGCCACTACTTTCTCTTCTGTCATTTCTAATAATTCAATCCCCAATGCATCCATTAATGTTTTTGGCATTTCTATTCCTCCTCTATGAAATTCAAAAAATGTATAATTTTCCCTATTTATTTTCAAACTATCCATAACACTTATATAGGGAGGGTTTATTTTATGAAAAAGATATACTTTATACTAACAATTGCATTCTCCTTGCTCACTATTGTACCAAATTGTACAAATGCAGCAAAAGGCTCTAACATGCCAATTGAAATTAAAACGATTACCCAAAAGGGGAAGAAGCCTTATATAGACTATCAAATAAGCAGACCTTCTTTTCATCACTTTCCAGATTTAACATTTCAAAATCAATTAAATGCATATTATAAAAACGCTACTAACCGCTTTAAAAAAAGAGTAACAAAAGAAGCGAAAAAATATTATGAAGAAACAAAGCATACGGAATCTTCTTTTCAGCCTTATGTTGCAAATGTTGACTATAAAATCACATTAAACAAACTACCTTTACTAAGTTTATATGTAAATTATTATCAATATACAGGCGGTGCACATGGATTATATACATGGAAAGCAAATACATTTGATGTAAATAAAAAGAAACTATTACACTTAGATGATTTATTCAAAAAAAATAGCGCCTATCAAGATATCATTCGTACAGAGATTGTAAGGCAAATCAAACAAAATGAAAGCATCTATTTTCCAGATGCAGCTGAAAAAGTGATTAACACAAAAAAATTCTATTACTTTTTAGATCCAGACTATCTTACCGTTTATTTTCCGTTATATGAAATCGCACCATATTCAAGTGGAATTCCGCAATTTCGTATTTCATACACCTTGCTTCAAAACTCCTTGAAGCCTTATTATCAGATTATTTTACTTGACAAGAAATAAATGCATCGATACGATAATGTTAACTTTAAATCGATAGGAGTTAACATTATGAACAAATTACGTCCTTTAGATTTAGTACTATCTGCGATGTTCGTTGCACTTATGGCGATCGGTGCAAATATTGTATCATGGGCACCATTTTTACAGGTAGCTGGTGTCCCATTGACGATGCAACCATTTTTTTCAATTTTGGCAGGACTTCTCCTTGGTAGTAGACTTGGTGCCTTATCTATGACAATTTATATGCTTGTCGGAGTTGCTGGTGCACCGATTTTTGCAAACTTTAAAGCGGGCTTGGGAGCGCTTTTAGATCCTACAGGTGGATTTATTATTGCATTTATTATGGTTGCTTACATATCTGGAAAGCTTGTGGAACAAAGAAACAATCCAAAATTCGGTACATTTGCAATCTCAGCTTTTGTTGGCATTATTTTAACTTATATAATTGGTACAACTTATATGTATGTAATCGTAAACTTGTGGATGGGCGGAAACATGAGCTATAAAGCGGCTTGGATGATTATGATGTGGTTTGCTTTAAAAGATTTTATTCTTACGGTAATCGGCGCCGTTATTGCACCTCGTATATACTACGCAGTTCGTCGTTCTGCTTATCAACATTCTCATTCCACACAATCCTCATAAAAAAGAGCTACTTCATGTAGCCCTTTTTATGAGGATTGATTTGTTTGTTCTTCAACAATCTTCTTCATAAGTTGTAAAAGATCTTCACGCAGTTCATCATACTGAAGCGCCATTTCAATTGTCGTTTGAACAAATCCTAATTTTTCTCCAACATCGTAACGCTTCCCTTCAAAGTCATAAGCAAATACGCGCTGAATTTCATTTAATTTTTGAATAGCATCCGTTAGTTGAATTTCACCACCAGCACCAATATGTTGTTCTTCTAGAAACATAAAAATTTCTGGTGTTAAAATGTAACGTCCCATAATTGCTAAGTTTGAAGGTGCTGTACCTTTCGCTGGTTTCTCCACAAAATTGCGAACTTGGTAACGACGTCCCTCTTGTTCTAATGGATCAATAATTCCATAACGATGCGTTTCTTCTTCTGGAACCGTTTGTACACCAATAACAGAAGAGAGTGTTTTATCATATTCATCCATTAATTGACGTAAACATGGTGTTTCAGCTTGTACAATATCATCGCCTAATAGCACCGCAAACGGCTCATCACCAATAAATTTCCTTGCACACCAAACAGCATGCCCTAGTCCTTTTGGTTCTTTTTGACGGATATAATGAATGTCTACCATTTTAGAAGAAGCCTGTACTTTCTCAAGCAATTCATATTTTTTCTTTTCCAATAAGTTTTGCTCTAATTCAAATGCATGATCAAAATGATCTTCAATAGAGCGCTTTCCTTTACCTGTAACAATAATAATATCCTCAATTCCAGAGGCTACCGCTTCTTCGATAATATATTGAATCGTTGGTTTATCCACAATTGGAAGCATCTCTTTTGGCATTGCTTTTGTCGCTGGCAAAAAGCGCGTTCCTAACCCTGCTGCTGGGATAATCGCTTTTCTTACTTTTTTCATAACAAATCCCCTCTTTTCTAATCCTTGTACTATATTTCCTTACTTATACACGAAAATGATTACTCTGACATTCATAATTGCAACGTTACAGACAGTATATCATATCCATTCTGCTTACATATCTCATTTTTATATACAAGAAAAGAGGAGGTCACTCTCCCCTTTGCTCTCCTTTAATAAACATCATGGATCGGTTTCATTATAAACGATTCATAACATCTTCTTTAATAGTAAGTAACTTTTGTTCACTATTTTGTAAAGAATCAGCTTTCACACCAAAATAAAACTTAATCTTTGGCTCTGTGCCGGACGGACGTAAACAGAACCAAGAACCATCTGTTAGTTGATATTTTAGCACATTAGATTTTGGTAATTGAATTTCTTCTTGACTTCCATCTATTAGAGATGTAATCGTACTTGCCTTATAATCTTCTACTGCTTTTACTGTTAAACCAGCCACTTCTTTTGGTGGATTTTCACGGAATGCTGTCATCATTTCTTGAATTTTCTCCGCTCCATCTTTTCCTTTTAACGTTAAAGACACAAGATCTTCGCGGAAGAAACCATACTTTTCAAATATTTCTAGTAATCCATCATACAATGTTTTCCCTTGTGATTTATAGTATGCTGCTACTTCACATGCAAATAATACAGACTGAACTGCATCTTTATCACGACAGAATGGACGAATTAAATATCCATAACTTTCTTCATATCCAAATTGGAACTCATATTGTCCGCTTTCTTCATATTGTTTAATTTTCTCACCAATAAATTTAAATCCAGTTAATGTATCAACTGTATCTAAGCCATATGCTTTTGCAATTGTACGGCCAATTTCAGACGTTACGATTGTTTTTAGTACAACACCGTTCTTTGGAAGGGTACCATTTTGTTCCTTTTGTGATAATAAATACTCAAGCATTAATGCGCCTGTTTGGTTCCCTGTTAATACTTGGAATTCTCCGTTATGATTACGAACCGCTACACCTAGGCGATCCGCGTCTGGATCCGTTGCAATTAATACGTCCGCTCCTACTTTTTCACCATCACGAATTGCCAGTTCAAATGCAGCATGTTCCTCTGGATTTGGTGATTTAACCGTAGAAAAGTTTGGATCTGGTAACTCCTGCTCTTTTACGACTGTTACATCTGTAAATCCAACTGCTTCTAAGCCTTGGCGTACTGGAATATTAGATGTTCCATGCAGTGGTGTAAAGACGATTTTTAAATCTTTCCCAACTTTCTCAACCATTTCTTTATTTATGATAACTGTTTTTAACTGCTCTACATATGCCTCATCTACTTCTGTTCCGATGATATGTAATAATCCATCCGCTTTTAATTGCTCTACATTCGCAACTTCTACCGTTAATTCATCTTCCACTTGATTTACATAACGAATTAACTCATCTGCTTCTTTTGGTGGCAATTGTCCACCATCTTCACCGTATACTTTATATCCATTATATTCGGGTGGATTATGACTTGCTGTAAGAACGATTCCACTTATTGTATGTAAATGACGTACTGCGAAAGAAAGTACTGGTGTTGGACGTAAACTTTCGAATACATATGTTGTAATGCCATGCGCCCCTAATGTTGCAGCTACTTCCATTGCAAATTCGGGCGATTTATGACGAGAATCATACGCAACAACTACGCCGCGTTTCTTCGCTTCTTCACCTAAATTCTCAATAAAGTGTGCAAGTCCTTTTGTCGCTTTTCGAACAGTATATACATTTAAACGATTCGTACCAGCCCCCAGTTCTCCGCGCATACCACCGGTACCGAATTCTAAATTTTTATAGAAGCTATCTTCTATTTTCTTCTCATCTTGTTTCATATCTTCTAGCTGCTGTTTTAATTCTGCATCTAAGTTTGCATAAGAAAGCCAGCGGCTATATTCTTTTTTCCACTCCATCCTCTTATCTCCTCTCGCTTGTCATAACTTTATTATATGAAAAAAACAGCAATTATCTCAATACATTTTAAAATCTAACAGGATTTTACTTTTATAATTTGTATACACTAATGGTATATACTTCAAACAAAAAGGTGAGGCATATGAAAGAATGGGGATTATCTGAAGAATTAAAAATAGAAACAAAACAAATGATTGAAATTGTAGAATTAGAATTAACAAGCATGAAGCAAACCATTGATGAAGATGGTGAGTGCATTTTATGCAGAATGGAAGAAATTCATCATTTACTAAGTAACGTTCAAACAATTGCAGCTTCTTACTATTTAAAAGCTTATTTATCACCATTTACCTCAAGTTATGCTCCTATCACAACAGCCATCCAACATTTAGGTGAGCGAAAACATGGAGCATTAATTGTGGTCGAAAGGAATGATTCTCTTACTCCCCTTATTCAAACAGGCACGAAACTAAATGCTTTTTTAACTGTTCCACTACTCGAATCCATTTTTTATCCTGGGAACCTGCTTCATGACGGAGCCGTTCTTATTAAAGACGACCATATTATATCAGCAGCGAATATTCTCCCTCTAACAAAAAATTTAGAAATTGACCCTAAGCTTGGAACACGTCACCGAGCAGCAATTGGTCTTTCAGAAAAAAGCGATGCTCTCATATTAGTCGCGTCGGAAGAAACAGGCCGGACATCTTTTGCATTAAACGGCTCTTTGTATACAATTTCTTTATAGTAAGTAAAACTTTAATCAGTGGAGAATGTTTCTTTACCCACCACTAATGATGCCCCTCACCAATCTTGCTTACCCTAAAATAGCAAGATAAAAAAGGGTAGCCATTTCGCCTACCCTTCTAAGCTTCTTATTCTTCTCCAAACCGTTCAACAAGTGTTGCAAGTGTACGAACCATTACACCTGTTGCTCCTGCCGGTCCTAAATCATGTGTACTCGTTGTATCAGAAGTTCCAGCAATATCTAAATGTACCCAGGGTGTGTCTTCCGCAAATTCACCAAGAAATGTGCCGGCCATTACCGCATGTCCATCACGCCCTGGTGAGTTGTTTAAATCTGCAAATTTACTGTTACGAACACGCTCTTTATCACGTTCAAAAATCGGTAATTGCCAAATTCGTTCATCTGTTTCCATTGACGCTTCTAATACTTGTTCAAATAATGTTTCATTATTTGTCATTGCACCTGTTGTATGGTTTCCTAGCGCAACGATAACCCCTCCTGTTAAGGTTGCCACATCAACAAGATAGTTTGCACCAAGCTTCTTCGCATACGTAATTCCATCAGCTAATGCAAGGCGACCTTCTGCATCTGTATTTAATACTTCAATCGTTTTCCCGCTCATAGATGTGATAACATCATCTGGTTTAAATGCAGTTCCACTCACTACATTGTCTGTTGATGGAATAATTGCAATTACATTTTGTTCAGGGCGAAGTTCTCCGATAATTTCCATTGCACCAAGAACTGCTGCCGCACCACCCATATCACCCTTCATACCAACCATGCCATCGCGTGGTTTTAAAGAGTAACCACCTGTATCATATGTAATTCCTTTTCCAATCAACCCAATGACATCTTTCCACTCTTCTTTTCCTTTATAAATGAGGGCAATCATTTTGGGCGGTTCTGTAGAGCCTTGATTAACTGCAAGTAAAGCACCCATACCTAGTTCTTCCATTTCCTCTTTCTCTAATACTTTATAATCCATATCATATTTTTCAGCTAATTCCACTGCATATTCTGCCAGTTTTGTTGCTGTTAACATGTTCGGAGGCATATTTACAAGCGTACGAGCTGAATTTGTAGCACGTCCATGAACATATCCAACTGTTAACGCTGCTTCAATTTCTTTTGCATCCTCTGCTGTAATAACAACAAGTTTTTCTAATTCTACATGTTCTTTTTTATCTGTTTTATATGTTTGTAATCTGTATGTGCCAAGGCAATATACTTCAGCTGCAATATGCGCCACATCAATTGCATCTAACTTCTCTGTGACAAATGAGTCAAGCAAGATCGCAGCGTCTTGTATCTTTTCCGCTTGTAATGTTTTAAATGTTTTACTCAGTGAAGCACGTAATGTTTCGGTTGTATATGCTTCTTTTTTTCCAAGGCCAACAAAGTAGTAACGTTTTACATTTGTTTTCCCTAAGCTATGTACTTTTGAAATAGATTTCTTCTTTGTACTCAGTTCTTTTTCATCTAATAAACCTTGCAATTGTCCCTCAAATGCCTTGTCTAATTCTTGGACAAAACGGCTCGTTTCTTCTTCAAATAAAGCAACAATGACTGCTCCATGGTTCGCTAATTCAGTTTGTACTTGAAACATATTCAGCCCCCCTTGGTTTCTCTATTTTTTATTATAACTGTATTTTTTCGAAAATGCGATAATTCTAACTTTTCTTCCGCTTCATATATACAATAAAGGTAATTCGTATATTCTTTCAGGTATAATACCTCTGCAATTCTGAATATACACTATCACCTTGTCTACATCTAAATCCCAATGAACTGGTCGTATGGCTGTAAATATTGCTCTGCTACTTCCATCATCAAACGTGCTCCTTTTACATTTCCGTAGCTAGAAGGATACTGAGCAACTACTAATTGTAATAATCCTTTAAGAAACAGATTACTGCGCTCTTCCAACCACATTTCTTCTAACCAATCATGACATGTATCATAATCTGCTGCGTTATATTTCACAAAAACTTGTAATACGCTAAAGGATACTTCTTCACTTTTCCACCCTGTTTTCTTATATTGCGAAACAGGACAAAGAAAAAAGTCTAGTGTTCATTTCACTAGACTATCTCTGTTTCAAATATTGGCCACGAAATACTTGCATCGTTTCATCTTGATTCAACATCGTTAACTCATCTTCCGTTAATTTACCATTTCCCATTTTTACAACATATACATTTACCTTTTTCTTTCCCCATTGGCTGTATACATCCTGAACAGTTTCATAATATAAATCCAGCCTATTTCCCTTTATAGCGCCACCTTTATCCGCTACAACGCCGTATCCATACCCTGGAATAAATAAAATTGTTCCAATAGGAAATACTCGTAAATCTGCTGCGATTGTAGAATATAAATCCCTTTTCACTTTGACCCCTGAATATGTAATTCCATACTCTGGGTGTTCAGGGCTTTTTCCTGTTGATTCAGCACCTGACGTATATCCAGTTGCCGTTACTTCCATCATACGATATTTAGACCAGTCATTTGCCTGTTCTAAAGCATTTATTACTTCTTTACTTGGAACAACTTGCTCTTTTCTTTCTGCCGCATGCACTTCTTTTACATTGCTTTCTTGATATGTTTTGACAATGTCCATAAAAGAAATTCCTGTGAATGCCTTCCATGTTACACATAACGCTGTCACAAATAAACAAGTCATCATAATGCGAATAGCATATCGTTTTAACATTTTTATATTCCACACTCCTTCATCATTAGTCATTCCCGATACGATAAAGAAATATGCAAAAAAAAATCTCCAAACAAATTGGAGATTAAAACATTTGATAGCCACTTTTTCGAAGCTTCTTAATTACAATGCCAGCCAAAATTGCTCCTATGAATCCTGTTGATAAAATAAATAGGTCCGCTTGTCCAAGATGAGATACCCTTGTTCCAACTGAAGAAAATGTTTCTGATGGCTTTGAAAAATAGTCCCAAACGCTTGCTTTATTAACGATGAACATGCAAATGATTGGATAAATCATAACCATTATCCACGTAGCACGTAAAATCATGTTAAGTAAAAATCCAATTCCAAAAAACAAAATAAAAAACAACATCATTGAAATAAGGAGTACTGGTATACTCAATTGTTCTCGCCCCCCTTTTCCCCCGCCGTAAATACATGATATGCTGTATATCCGAATTGCTTTCCTGGATTGAGTGTCATATCCATCTCAAGAATTGGTCCTATATTTCCCTCTAATAAATATCGAATTAATATGGAAGTATTTTGGTCATATGCGATATCTTTTGGGTGTAAAAATGCCACTTCCGACAATTCTTCTTCTTGAACCGTAATCTCTTCCCCTTCCGGTTCCAATAGAAAAATAATCATATTATCACTAATTTCATCATGAATCACACCGGAACGAATACCAATTACGCCTTTCACGTGTGCCGTAATACCTGTCTCTTCTAAAACTTCTCGTTTCACAGCTTCATCAATTGTTTCTCCTTCATTAACAAAGCCCGCTGGTAATGACCATTTCCCTTTTAATCCACTATATTTTTTCTTAACAAACAGCCATCTTCCATCATTTGTCACTACTAGTCCACTTACAGCTAACCAAACTTTCCCACGCTTCTCCATGATGTAAAACCCCTTCCGCTTAAACGAGCAGAATATTCATTCTTTTCTATTTATTATACTACATTTTTCAGTGAGAATAATATAAGTCTTCCTTTTCTTATTTAAATTTTCCATATATTCGATTTAATGTTAATATAGAGAAGTCCTTTCCTGAGGAAAGATCTTAAATCCCCTCAAAAATTCTTCCTTGTATACTACAACATACCTATTCATTTGAAAAAGGAGTAAAAAAACAAATGAGAAATCGATCAAAAAAATCCAGTATTGTATTTGTTACACTCGTTTCTGCTTTCTTCTTCTGCTCTGTCCTAGTTGTTTCTTCCCTTTCGCCACTTGCTGATTTTGGACCGAATGCAAATCAGTTTAACTCTTTAGGCATGTGGAAATCCATCGGCACGATTTTACTATTTTATAGCGTACCTCTACTTCTTTATATAGCAGGAATACGTGCAATACGATTCATCATGGCTATTCTTTGTGGCATGGGAATATTCATCAATCTTGTAATACTTGCAGTCGTATATATGATCATACATACAAGTGACTATCATGCCTACTCTTTCTTAGGAGTCATCATCGTTTGCATGGCGCTAATCATCACAAATATCATTTGGTTTTTTGTTGCTTTTCGCTCAAAAAGAAATTCTACTTATACGCTAAATGCAAATTGAAATGGCAGTAAAAAAGCAGAAACGGTCAGCCGTTTCTGCTTTTTTACTATATATTAAAAGAACTTCAATTTCCCTTTTTTCAGAACTAATAAAGGTCCACCAAGTAGGAATAAGTAACGGTTATCAATTACTTTCTTCATGAAAGAAGCTTTCCAGCCCGTTAATTTTTTCCCCATCACAACACCCATTGCATCGTCATGTCCTAATGAACATACAGATCCTTTATTATCAAATACGAACTTTTTCATTTCGCCTTTTCCACGAATTAATACAGATAAATTGTGGGCAATATTGTAACCTTGTTGAATTGCAATTTGTGCTGTCGGTGGATATGGACGGTTAATTTCTTCATTGATGATTAATGCTGCGTCACCAACCATGAATACATTTTCTTGACCTGGAGCACGCATAAATTCATCGACCTTTACGCGACCGCGCATCGCTTCAAATCCAGACTCTTCTACAATACCATTACCACGAACACCTGCAGCCCAAACAACAGTTTCAGATTTAATTAATTCTACATCATCACCGTTTGCAACAAGAATACCTTCTTCAGTTGCTTCTTTAATTGCTGTACCGATGCGAAATTCTACGCCTTTTTTCTCTAACTGTTTTACAGCGTATTCAACTAATTCTGGGTCAAAACCTGGAAGCGCTGTTGGAGCAGCTTCTACACAGATGATACGTACTTTCTCACGTGGAACATCATATTCTTTGCACAGTTCAGGAATTCGATTAGCCAGTTCTCCTACATACTCGATGCCTGTGAATCCTGCGCCACCTACAACGATTGTTACTAATTCATCGCGTTTTTCAGTCGCATATTGAGCGAATTTATATTCCATATGCTCACGAATTTGACGAGTGGTATTAATGTTAGTAATAGAGAATGCATGCTCTTTTAACCCTTTAATACCAAATGTTTCAGACTCGAAGCCTAGACCGATGACTAAGTAATCATACTTTAACTCGCTATTTTTTAAAATTACACGTTTTTCAGCCGCTTTAATTTCTACAACTGTATCTTGCACAAAGTTTACTTTATTTGTATCAATAACGTCTTGAATATCTAGACGGACTTTATCATGATGTAAAGTACCAGCTGCACTTTCATGTAACCAAGTTGTTTGGTAGTGATAGCTGTTGTTATTTACTAGCGTAATTTCAGCTTCACTTGCAGATAATGTTTTTTGTAGGCGAACAGTCGTAATCATCCCACCATAACCTGCGCCTAAAACTACGATTTTTGGAGTTTTCACTGAATCACAACCCTTTTCTTTTATATACTCGCAATAAGCGATAACACCTAATTTGTCAAGAATGTGGAATTTATCACATTCTCATTCATAACAAAACGTATTCAAAAATTCGTACGAAATTTGTCATAAAAAATTAACATAATACTTCCCTATATTATTCGGTTTTATTTCAGAATTCAAGCACCTAGAGAATTATCAATATTTTAAAATAACATAGCGTTTTCAAGGGTTTCTCCCCCTCTTTTTCATGTATTTTCCTATTTGTATATTTTATACATTTCTAATTAATCTATGCAGAAGCTTACAAACAATTCAGTCGCTTTCTTACGTATTAGGAACAAAAATATGCTATCATTTATGTTAACTTACAGTCCTTTGCAGGATTTCCGTATACATATGAACAATATATGGAATCAATATCCAAATTCCATCTATAGGGGGAATAAATAATGACAGAAAATCAAAATGTGTACGATATAACAATTATTGGTGGTGGTCCAACCGGACTATTTACAGCATTTTATGGCGGGATGCGACAGGCAAGTGTAAAAATTATTGAAAGCCTACCGCAACTTGGAGGACAATTGTCCGCACTATACCCTGAAAAATATATTTATGACGTTGCAGGATTCCCAAAAGTACGTGCGCAAGAGTTAGTAGACAATTTAAAAGAACAAATGAAAAAATTTGATCCTACCATTTGCTTAGAAGAAGCAGTGGAAACTCTTGAAAAGCAAGCTGATGGCGTGTTTAAACTCGTAACAAATAAACAAACACACTACTCTAAATCTGTCATTATTACAGCTGGTAATGGTGCTTTCCAACCACGCCGCTTAGAATTAGATGGTGCACAGAAATTTGAAAAGAAAAACTTGCACTATTTCGTTGATGACATGAATAAATTTGCCAGAAAACGCGTTGTTGTATTTGGCGGTGGTGACTCTGCAGTAGACTGGACATTAATGTTAGAACCAATCGCTGAGCAAGTAACCATTATTCATCGTCGTGATAAATTCCGTGCTCATGAACATAGTGTAGAAAATCTAATAAATTCTCGGGCAGATATAAAAACACCTTATGTTCCAGTAGAACTAATCGGTGAAGAGCAGATTGAACAAGTTGTTTTGCAACATGTCAAAACAGAAGAAAAAGTCGTCATTGATGTTGATGATGTCATCGTAAATTATGGTTTCGTCTCTTCCCTTGGTCCCATTAAAAACTGGGGCTTAAACATTCAAAAAAACAGCATCGTTGTAAATTCGAAAATGGAAACAAATATTCCAGGTATTTATGCAGCAGGAGATGTTTGTACATATGAAGGAAAAGTAAAACTAATTGCATGTGGTTTTGGCGAAGCACCAACAGCAGTAAATAATGCAAAAGCTTACTTTGACCCAAGTGCAAAATTACAACCAATGCATAGCTCTAGTATGTTTTAACGTATAAATAAAAAAGAGGTGCAATTTCTCGTGTAGAAATCGCACCTCTTTTTTATTACGTGCAGATAATATCTGAAAAATTCTGTTTTTTTTAATAACATATTTTATTTTTAACCTCCAGCGTACATGCATAAGGTATAATTTATATAATCACTCAAATTGGGGTGGGAGAGAGATCATATGGAAGTACAAACGGAAATATATCGAGCAGCTACGAAAAGAACGTTAGAACGTCATTTTTCAGATATGATTGCCATTCCTCTTGTTTTAGTTGGAGGAATAGTACTTTCTATCCAATTGTGGTAGAAAACCAAATTAAAAGGGATGTTAGGAATGGTCATCACTTTTGGGCTTATCATCTTCACATTGATATAATTGTTACCTGCCATATTTTTCCCTCGTATAAGGTTGCAAGGAAAATACATATTACTTTTCAGCATTTTTCACATACTAAAACTATTACAACCACATACATTTACGAGGTGAGATAGATGAATGGAAATAAAATATTAGCTGCGCTTTCGTATTGGAGCGTTTTCTTTGCTCCCATTATATTCCCTATCATTATTTGGATAATTGGTGAAAACGAAACGAAGATTCATGCAAAAAAAGCGCTTTGGACTCATATTATTCCAGGGATTACAGCTTTTTTAGGAATGATTATAATCGGGATGTTAGGAATTACTTCTAATCAACCTGACATAACACTTGGTATCGGTTCAATTATCATTATAGGAATTTGCGGAATCATTAGCATATATTTCTTTATTTGGAATATTGTAAAGGGAATTCAAGTGCTGAAATCTTGAAAAGAGAACCATCAGACACCTCATAATGAGAGTAGATCTGATGGTTCTTCCCCTTCTTATCTTTAAAAATATACTGGGCAAATCTGTTATTATTGTCTACAATGAAAAAGTGTAGTATGGAAATATTCAAAACTACATAAAGGATTATTTTTTAATCAAGGGATGTTTTCTTCGTTTATTTTACTTTTTAGGTTTATTACCTAAACATAGCGGTTAAAACAAATGTTAATAGAAATTTTATACTGCTTCAAATTTGTGACATAGAAAGGATGCAATATGGAGGAATTACAACGAAACAAGTCTGTTTTAGAAGAAAATGGGAATCCATTATTAAAAAATACAAATTTCCTTTTCCTCTGGGCAGCTACTCTTTTTTCAAGTTTTGCATTAGCCTTTTTTACCTTTTCTCAAACATGGTACATCGCGAAAACATTAAATCTCGAAGCTTCCCTCGGTGTTGTCTTTGTTGCACTTAGCGTCCCAAGACTAATCTTTATGATTGTAGGAGGAGCTGTGGCAGACAAATTTCCGAAAAAAAATATTATGTTTTACTCCAATATCGTTCGTGCTATTATTGTAGCAACCATCTTAACTTGGTTTGTCATCGGTGACGTAACCTTATATACATTTGCTTTCTTCGCTTTATTCTTTGGACTAGCAGATGCTTTTTTCTGGTCCGCAGACGGATCCATTTTACCTGAACTTGTTGAAAAACAGCGCTTAACACAAGCAAACTCACTAACCCAAATGACAAACCAAGCATCTGTTATTTTAGGACCTGTACTCGGTGGCATCCTGATTAAATTTAGTAATTATGAAACGATTTTTACCATTACAATTCTTTTACTTATTATAGCCGCTATACTTGTCCAAAAAATACAATCTACCGTGCAAGAACAATCAGATTCAAATAAAGGGATGTTTACATCTATTAAAGAAGGAATTTTATATGTAAGAAAATCGCCATTTCTGTCCACATTCTTAATTTGTAGCGCCTTTTTAAATTTATTTTTAATCGGCCCTATGCAAGTTGGATTTCCATTGTTTATCAAAAATGTATTGCACGGCGATTCTCTTCAATTTAGTTATTTAGAAGCATCCGTTGGAGGCGGAATGGCAATTGGAGCTATTATCGTTGGCCTGAAAAATATTAGTCGAAGACGGGGCCTATTTTGTATTATCATGATGCTTTTATCTGGGGTATTCTTCTTATCGATTAACTTTAGTACAACACTGTGGCAAGCATTGTTAGCTGGCGCATTTTACGGAATTACGATTGCTATGGCAATTGTTCCTTTAATGGCAATGATTCAATCTACTGTTAAAGAAGAAATGATGGGGCGCGTAATGAGCTTACTCATGCTTTCATCAATGGGATTCATTCCAATTTCTTATGCTCTTACATCCCTTGCACTCGCTGCCGGTATTCCAATCGTTACCATTATGAAAAGCGGCGCGATTGCGGTCATTCTCTTTGTATTATTCGTTGCCATTCGCGTTCCCGTTGTACGAAAATTTGATTGATGAACAAAAGGGTCATGTATAATGCATGACTCTGTTGTTCGTTGTGTCGTACACTAAGCATTTATCCTTTTAAGAACTGAGGTAGAAAAACATGATTGTAATTAGCGCTTGTTTAGCTGGTATCGCTTGCCGTTACGACGGCAATGATAATCTTGTTTCTAAAATAGATGAGTTATTACAAAAAGAAGACACCGTTCTTGTCTGTCCAGAAGTACTAGGCGGATTACCAACTCCGCGCCCACCAGCAGAAATCATTGGTGGCAATGGAGATGACGTGCTAGATGGAAAGGCAAGAGTGCAAGATAAAAACGGAAACGATGTGACAGATGCCTTTATACAAGGCGCTTATAAAGCTTTAGAAACAATAAAAGATTTAAACCCCGCGTACATTATTTTAAAAGAGCGCAGCCCTTCTTGCGGTAGTTCTACAATTTATACAGGAGAATTTAATGGAAAGAAACAAGCTGGATATGGCGTTACAACAGCACTCTTTCGAAGACATGGATTTACAGTTATTTCAGAAGAAGAATTTGCACATGAAAAAAGGAGTTGACCGAAAAAGCCAACTCCTTCTTTATTATTTTACACCTAATTTTTCTTTCACTTTTGCAGGAAGCTCATCCTTCTGTACTTCCTCCCAAGCTGTTACCCCTTTTTTATCGGAGTAATAAATGCGAAGAAATGCTTCTTTGCGAAGATTTTTCTGCGCAGTAAATTCCATTGTTTTTTCCTTTCCTTCTTCATCAAATCCTGCTAATTTATATTGATAATCTGTATATCTTGTACCATCATCCGCTTTTCCTTCATATACTTTTCCATCCACTGTAATTTGAACATAGTACGTATCTTTCCCCATACGATTCAAATCACAACCAACTAAAACACTAGCAAATACGATTAAAATACTAAAAAGTGCAATATATCGTTTCACGTGATTCACCTCATTTTTTATTATATCGATATCATAAACTTATATAATAAAAAAAGAAATTCATAAACGTGACATAAATATTACACTTTTGTAAGATATCAAAAAGAACCTTCTCTTTTTTTGGATGAGAAGGTTCTAATTTATTAGCATTCCTCCGGCGTACCAGCATTCGTCGCTGTACGGAAAGAAGACCCGCAGCCGCATGATGCGATTGCGTTTGGATTGTCGATTGTAAATCCGCCGCCAAGCATCGATTGCTTATAATCAATTTTTACTCCTTTTACAATCAGAGCACTTTCTTTATCAATAACAAATTCAACACCATGAAATTCAAGAACTGTGTCGTCTTCATTTGGTTCTCTTTCAAATCCTAAACCGTAAGAAAGACCGCTACATCCTCCGCCATGAACGGCAAAGCGAACATATCTTTCCCCATCTTCAGCATCTTTTAACATATCCTTAATTTGAAATGCTGCTTGTTGTGTTACAGTAATCATAAAATCCACCTTCCTTTCTTATTCTATTATACATCTTTATGCTTCTATCTTGTACTCATACACTCCGTGACAAATCACTTCTGCTGGTCCTTTCATCATTACAGTTCCTTCTTCTGTCCACGTAATCATTAAGTCACCGCCAGCTAAATGAACCGTAATTTCTTTACCGCGTTCCATTTTTCCATTTAAGATTGCTGCTACAACAGATGCACACGCTCCCGTTCCACATGCTTGCGTTACACCTGATCCACGTTCCCATACGCGGAAATTCATCTCTGTTTCATTCAAAATTTCAATGAACTCAACATTTACCCGTTCTGGAAACATTTCATGATTCTCAAGTACAGGTCCCAGTGTTGTAAGAGGTGCCTTTTCTACATCATCAACAAAAATTACAGCATGTGGATTTCCCATAGAAACTGCTGTAAATGCATAACGTTGATTATGAAATAGAAAGTCCTCACGAATAAACGGCGTTTCTCCTTCTCCAAGCATCGGTAACTCCGCACGTGTTAAACGAGGTGCCCCCATATCAATTTTAACGAGTGTAACAATATCATTCTCGACTGTTACCTCAGCTGTTACAATACCAGCTAATGTTTCAATCGTAAAAATCGTTTCTTCTACTAATTTATGCTCATATGCATATTTCGCTACACAGCGAAGCCCATTTCCACAACTCTTTCCCTCTGAGCCATCATTATTAAACATACGCATTTTTACTGGTGCTACTTCAGATGGACAAATTAAAATCATTCCATCAGCCCCAATGCCGGTATTTCTGTTCGAAACTTTTTCTGCTACAAGAGCTAGTTCTTCCTCTGGAATATGTTCTTCAAACATATTTACATATATATAGCTATTTCCAAGACCATGCATTTTTGTAAAAGAAAATTGGCTCATTCTGATTCACTCCAAAAATAATTTATTATTTTAAGTATAAAATGCATGCTTTTGGAACACAATATGAATGTCCCCCGTTTCTCATATTTGACAACGTTTTGGCGACTTCCTTATCGAAGTCGTTCTTACACGAATTGTGTAAGAAAAAGCCCTTCTTAAAAGGGCCTTTTTTATTTCATGCAAACATCCCTGCAATTGCAGCGCTCAATAAATTTGCTAATGTACCAGCTATGATAGACTTCACACCAAATTTAGCAATGTCGCCTCGCCGATTCGGTGCCATCCCACCAAGACCACCAAGTAAAATGGCTACGGAAGAAAGGTTGGCAAATCCGCACAATGCGAATGTAATCATCGCTGTTGTTTTCTCTGAAAGCTTTCCCATTTGCGGAGCAAAGTCCGTAAACGCCACAAACTCATTTAAAATTAATTTTTCCCCAATAAACCCTCCTGCGGTAATTGCTTCTGTCCACGGTACCCCAATAGCAAACGCAAGTGGCGAAAAAATATATCCCAATATAAGTTGTAATGATAAATTAGAATAACCGAACAGACCGCCGATTCCACCTACAATTCCATTTAAAAGAGCAATGACAGCAATAAAAGCAATCAGCATTGCGCCTACATTTAAAGCGAGTGATAATCCATCAGCTGCCCCGCGTGCTGCTGCATCAATTACGTTAGTTGGCTTTTTACGCTCATCTTTTTCATCCTCTTTCGAAATCGTGCACACTTCTTTCTTTTCTGTTTCGGGGAACAATAATTTTGCCATAATAAGCCCAGCTGGCGCTGCCATTACGCTTGCTGCTAATAAAAATTTAAGCGGCACACCTAGTGCAGCATATCCAAATAGAGTTGAGCCTGATACTGACGCTAATCCCCCAACCATTACAGCAAATAGTTCGGACTTCGTTAAATGCGGCATATACGGACGAATGACAAGCGGCGCTTCCGTCTGTCCTAAAAAAATATTTGCCGCTGCAGATAATGATTCTGATTGACTTGTTCCTAATAGCTTTGCTAAAGCTCCTCCAATACTCCGAACCATCCATTGCATAATTCCCAAGTGATATAAAATCGCAATAACTGAAGATAGAAAAATTAAAATTGGGAGTACACGAAACGCAAAAACAAATCCCGCCATTTTCGTTGGATCTCCTAAATTACCAAATAAAAATAATATTCCAGCATTCGCAAAATCCATGATTCTTTGAACAAACTGTGTTACTTTCTCTAATACACTTCGACCAAAGTCCCACTCTAGCACGATAAAACCAAACAATACTTGAATCGCAAGTCCACCAAATACAGTACGCAATGAGATTGCACGTTTGTTATTTGAAAGCAAATATCCAATAAAAAGAATAACGATAATGCCAATTACTCCCCAAATAATATTCATTTTGTCACCTCACAGCTTCAAATTCTTTGTTAGCATTTCCTCCAAATAAATTTTTACTCCTCATGAAATAAGTGACAAAACAAAAGGTGTTACATCGCTGTAACACCTTAAAACATTGGATTTTCTTCCAAATAATCATATATATTTTTCACAAGTTCTTCTACTGTAGTACCCTGTACAACTTCACCATTTACAAGCGCAAATGGTCCCTCAAAGCAAATACCACAATAGCCAAGGCAACCGTATTCCATAACATCTAAGTTTGGATCTTTTTCTAGCTCTTCAAACGCTGCTTGTGAACCACTCGCAAGGTTACCTACGCAAAATTCGATTAATGGTTTAACCAACAAACTCCCCCCTATAACTGTTCAAATCATTCTATCAGAAGAAAATGCTGCCATTTCTTGTTGTATTCATTACACTAACTAAACCATTGATTGGGTATACTGTTTTATTTCAAATCAATTGGTAAATCGCAACAGCTTATCCCACTTTTCTTCTTATTGTACAACAGAGTGCTCATTCATGCATTGTTATTTGTTCACAAATTCGATATAATTTGAGTGAGTAAAGTCAAAATATTTTTTCAATATACAATTTTATGATTAGGGGATATTTCAACAGAAAAGGGGTAATCCATCATGAAACACCTCGTGTTATTGGGTGGTGGCTACGGTGGAATGAGAATTCTACAGCGGCTTCTTCCAAACAATCAGCTTCCAGATGATGTCCAAGTGACATTAATCGACAAGGTACCATACCATTGTTTTAAGACAGAATACTATGCATTAGTGGCGGGGACAATTTCAGAAACTCATATTCGCATTCCGTTTCCAGAGCATCCACGCCTCAACATTCAATATGGAACTGTAACGAATGTTGACCTTGAAAACAAAAGCGTTCATCTCGATGGCGGTGAAGAAATTCAATATGATGATTTAATTATCGGGCTTGGCTGTGAAGACAAATATCACAATGTTCCAGGGGCAAAGGAATATACACACAGTCTACAATCCATTGAACAAACACGTAAAACGTACGAACAATTAAACAGCTTAGAACCAAATGCAACAGTAGCGGTTGTTGGTGCTGGATTAAGCGGTGTTGAAGTAGCAAGTGAACTCCGCGAAAGTCGTCCTGATTTAACAATTTACTTATTCGATCGAAAAGAACGCATTTTATTCCCGTTTCCAGAGAAATTAAGTAGATACGTAGAAAAATGGTTCATAAAACATAAAGTTACCATTATACGGAACTCTAATATTACGAAAGTAGAGCCCAACATTGTGTACAACCATGACGAACCGCTTCCTTGTGACGCAATTGTATGGACAGCTGGCATTCAAGCTAATGAAGTTGTTCGAAACCTTCCCGTCGAACATGATAGTAGCGGACGGGTTATATTAACAAAATATCACAATATTCCGAATAACGAGCATGTATATGTTGTAGGTGATTGTGCATCGCTTCCACATGCCCCTTCTGCACAATTAGCTGAAGGGCAAGGCGAACAGATTGTCCAAATATTGCTGAAACGTTGGAATAATGAGCCACTTCCTGACGAGCTACCTGTTATTAAATTAAAAGGAGTTCTCGGCTCTCTTGGTAAAAAACACGGTTTCGGCTTATTGGCAAATCAACCGCTAATGGGACGCGTGCCAAGACTACTAAAATCCGGTATTCTCTGGATGTATAAATATCATAACGGGTAAAGAGAAAAACAAGAGTTTTTAGCTCTTGTTTTTCTTCTTTCTTCACAATTATATTTTTTTAACAAATTGAGACTTTAATTTCATTGCTCCGAAACCATCAATTTTACAGTCAATATCATGATCACCATCAACAAGACGGATATTCTTTACTTTTGTACCAATTTTAATAACAGATGACGTTCCTTTCACCTTTAAATCTTTAATAACAGATACAGAATCACCATCTTGCAAAACATTTCCATTCGCATCTTTTACAACTTTCACATCTTCTGCTTCCGATTCTAAATTCCACTCATGTGTACATTCTGGGCATACAAAAAGAGCTCCATCTTCATATGTATACTCCGAATTACATTTTGGACAATTTGGTACATTAGACATAATTTTCTTTCCTCCAATTTATCATTCTCAATTCTTGTACAAAAATTCTTTTCCATTTCTTATGGATAACTGCGTGAGAATCGCTACTAAAAATTTGAAATGAATTGTATATAAGAATTTCCTATATTTTTATATACTGCCATAGTCTCCTCGTAATAACAACCCTTCCTTACCTTCTCATTTTTATCCTATTTTAAACAAACCTTGTGAAAATCTCTAAGTATCAATATCCAAATAATGGATAACATAATAGTGAATTATTACAATTGTATATAATGGAGGTCTATGTGATGTATTATGTAAAATTAATTAAAGGGCAATCCTTCTATGCTTTTAATCATCGTTTTTTATTAGATCAAGAGGAAAAAGTAACACAAAGAATTTTTAAATATCTATGTAAAAATGAATGTTTTGAAGTGCGTACAGAGGAAGAAGCTTCTTCTCCTTCCTGAAACAAGGATGACACGATTTTCAGTTATATAATTCGTACAAAAAAACGCTTGAGTTTTGCCAAGCGTTTTTTTGTTTTCATTACTAAAAAAAGATTATCATTCATCTATCGTTTCGATTCTATAATACGACAACGCTTATTCATTAAAAATCATTATTCATTGCGATTACTTTCATAACCTTCTTCCATTTTATATTCTAAAATATCTCCAGGTTGGCATTCTAATGCTTTGCAAATTGCCTCTAAAGTTGAAAACCGAATTGCTTTTGCTTTTCCATTTTTTAATATGGAAAGGTTAGCCATTGTAATCCCAACCTTCTCTGAAAGTTCTGTTACACTCATTTTTCTTTTAGCTAGCATCACATCAATATTGATTATAATTGCCATATTATTCACCTCAAACCGTTAAATCATTTTCTGTCTTTATATCTACAGCATTTTTTAATAGCTTTTGAAGAACAGCAGCAAAAACTGCGATAACCGTTGAAGTAAAAATAATGACCAATCCAATTAATATAATGCCAGGGGCATCATCTCTCTCCGCAATGAGATAGAAGAGTGGCAGACCTATCACATACAAGCTACTAATTGTAATAGCACAGTTCTTTATATTCTTTAAAGCTCTTACAGATAATTCCGAGAACGCTTCATTCCGATCAATATATTGCAAAAGTTTGAAAGCTTGATACAAAGCAAAGTAAAAAGGAATCGCCGCTGCATACAAATCAATTAGAACGAGATATTTCATATAAACAATATCTGGATACAATTCTGCTGCAAAATTCCCTATCTTAGGTACTAAAAATATACATAAAGCAAAAATTGGAATACCGATAAGAATAACAGCTATTTTTAAAAAGAATGTTTCTCGTTTCATAGACAGCACCTCTCTTATTGATTGCAAATTTGATTTTAACACATTTTTATCGTTTTACAATAAATTTTTATTTATTAACATTATTTTTTTATTATTATATAAAAAGAGCATTTCTTTATCATAAGAAATGCTCTTTGACTTTGAATCATTGAACCGGTACGAATTTAATAAAATCAATATCATCTCTCATATTGACAATAGCTGATTTCACTCTATTACTTAGAGTATGCAGAGAAACGAAACTACCTACTATTTGTATACATCTTTTTTCTCTTCCAATTTCTTTTTACATAGTTCAATCGTACTAACCAAATACTGCCGCGTCATCTTTGCTCTTCTCCATATGGAAATCATCCGCCTTTCTCCCGCATTCCTTCTTATACGTCCAACCTCCCAGAATAAGGGCTTCCATTTTTCAGAAGAAGACCTCATCATATATTGCAACCCTTCATCTTTTGAAACAATTCTTTTTTGCTCGAGAGTAACAACTATACGCCCCATTGTCACAATAGCTGATTCTACCCATTCCCCACTAAGAAATAAATAAGGACGCGATATTTTTTCACTCCAATATTTCTCTACATTATATTTCATCGTTCTTTGAACATCGCTCCATGATGGGTGAAAAGGAAGTTCCTTTGCCTCCAGTCCCGTAACAGTAATTCCTTGATTCTTTAACGTCCACCACGTCACTGCATTTATATCCCAGTGTCCTATGTTTATTTTTCCATTTGCGCAGTACATATACTCTTCTATCTCCTCATTTCTTTTTCCTAAATCAGCGACAGAAATATACATACCATCCATTCGTTTTCCAAGCTTATGCTTACTGAGGGTTTTATGCAATTTCTTTATTTGAAATTGCATATCTTCCTCCATCCTTTTGCTTGTTACTGTAATAAAATCAATATCACTTGTCGCATAGCAAAATGCACCTAACGCAACGGAACCGTACACATATACTCCTACCAGTTCTTCATCTAACAATATTTCTTGTAGCCTACTTACATATTGTGCCATTAACTCTTTTACTTCTTCTGGTACTTCTTGCTTCACGATATCTATTTCTCACACCGCCTTCAATATTTTTCCTTTTATAGTTATTAAAAAAACCTTTGCATTCACAAAGGCTTTTCAATTGATAAATATTTCTCAATCTCTTCATATACATCTTTCAAACGAGGATTTCCTTCTCCAACGATTTCTCCGTTGACAACAACAACTGGATAAAATAAATCTTCTTCAATAACGCGCTCTGCAAAAGCTTTCTTCTCTGCATCTTCTTGCTCTTCTTGAATATCGATGTATTCAAATTTAAATTGATCTTCTTTTCCTTCATACTTACGACCAATTGCTGCTTGCAACCACTCAAACGTTTCCGTTGAAGATGGCATTCCAACGCAGCTTGCACAAATCACTTTTGCACCATACACTTGAACATGAATCATTCTTTTTTCCCCCTAACTTCCTGTTCTAACAGTATATTCAGATGCCTTAACTACATAAGCGCATCACTTTACAAGTTCATACTATACCCCTATACTGAAAAAACACATTGTAAACATGATTACACATTTCGACAATAAAACAAGAACAGAAAAAATAGATTTTCCCCTGTATCTTGATTATAATAAAATGGATGAAAGGAGTCGATAAAAATGGAAAACCCAAACATGCAAGAACAAGTACTAGAAGTATTAGATAAATTACGTCCGTTCTTACTTCGCGATGGCGGTGACGTTGAATTAGTAGATATTGAAGATGGTATCGTAAAACTACGCCTTATGGGTGCATGCGGAAGCTGCCCAAGTTCTACAATTACATTAAAAGCTGGTATCGAACGCGCACTACTAGAAGAAGTACCAGGCGTAATCGAAGTAGAGCAAGTATTTTAATTGCAAAGCGAAGGCGGCTTGCTCAGAATCTCCTCAAAAAAGAGACCAAATCCGGTCTCTTTTTTGTATTTTTTCGGAAAAACAAATGGTAATTGAAATTATATCGACGATTCGACCTAAAATATCGACGCAACTTGCAATTTATCGGCGATTTAACCTAAAATATCGGCGGTTCGACACAACTTATCGACCGCTCGACAAATAATGACACCCTTTTCTCACCGTAATATGTAGAATCAAACAGAGGTCTCTGTTTGATTCTACGATAACCAATCTAATTTGCGAATCCCTAACTTATTAACAGGTAATCGAAAAAATTCATAAAAATGCTTCATAAATTGCTCTGAACGGTTCATATCGTGTAAAATGTCTTCTAAGCGATCTCTGTATACACTTTTATACTCTTCATTATCTGTTTGATAGTAACTTTCTACTGTTTCAAAGTATTGGAGCGGGAACAGTAAACGTGCAAATAATAAACGCCAACCAAAAGAAGATAACGAATAATTTCGTTCATACTCGGAAATAAATTGAACAATTAGTCGTTCCGAATCTTTCTTTTTCTCTGTTATTATAGAGCGCATCCATTCTGCTATATCTCTAGTTGGATGATCATATACCCAATCAATAGGAATTTTTAATCGATTCGTTTGTTGCCATAATAAAGGTGTAAATCTTTCTTGGCAAATCGTTGCGGAATCAGAAAGCTGTGGTGTGTCATCTATCTCTGTATCAACAACATATTGAATAGCATTTTCAGCAATTCCTAAATAATAAGGGAATGATTCAATAAACAATTGATCAAATACATCTGAAGGATGATTCATCACCTGTGATTGCCAAAAACGCTCTAATTGATCAAGTCTCTTTTCCCATAGCGATTTCCATTCACCAATGCGGCTTAATTTATCAATTTCCTCTGGGAAAAAGGCACCGCGTTTATGAAATAATGAAAGTTCACTTCCTAATGGAGTAGCATGTCGTTCAAGCAAGCGTATCCCTTTTAATAAACAATAATTTTTCTCTTCTATTTCACTTACATAGTAACCGTGTATCGTTGGAACGAAAGTTGCAACAGTAATATCCCCTTGCTGGTTCATATAATCACTGAGCTTTTTCATTTCAACAAGTACTTCCTCTTCCATATTTCCAATCGGAAGAAGTACATAAATTTTATTACGAATCCAAAAACTTTTATAGGGGCCAAGGGGAATTAATTCTTTGACATGCATTTGATAATGCTCATAAATATGCTGAATCATCATAGTCGCCACCTATGTTTTTTCTATATATATATGAGCTTGTGCTCGCCTTTCATGCCTATGCACATGATAAAGCTAAGAAACGTATACAAATAATAAAAAGAAAAAAAGGTGATAAACATGAAAGAATCAAATCAACTACAAGAAAAAGCATTACAACTTTTACAAGAGCGCGGTGTAACAATCGATGACATTGCTGAACTCGTTCATTTTCTTCAAAAAAAGTACCATCCTAATTTAGAGATGGAAGAATGTCGTTACAATGTAGAACGTGTATTATCAAAACGTGAAGTTCAAAATGCCCTTATTACAGGAATTGAATTAGATATCCTTGCTGAAAAAGGTCTATTAAGTGAACCGTTGCAAGATATTGTAAAGCGCGATGAAGGATTATACGGAATTGATGAAGTGATCGCACTTTCTATCGTGAACGTCTATGGCTCTATTGGCTTCACAAATTTTGGATATATCGATAAATTAAAACCAGGTATTTTAGAATACTTAAATGATAAATCAACTGGAAAAGTTAATACATTTCTTGATGATATCGTTGGAGGTATTGCTGCGGCTGCTTCTAGTCGTTTGGCACACCGAGCTGAGCATGCTGAGTAAAGGGAAAGAACCTCTCTTCTAGTTCAAAACAGAAGGAGGTTCTTTTTTAAATTTACATATATTACAAGTTGTTATATACTCCTTGTAAAAAGGGGTGGGTTGAAATGACTCGTAAACAAGTCTTTTCTTTATTTTCCCTACCGCTTGCATTCATTAGTAACACTTATTTTTATGGACACTGCATCTCACTCCATCATTAGAAGCGACTCTAATTATATGTAGCTTTTTATCCATTATTTTAACATTCATTGGTGAAAAAGGATTTGTTCGTACAATAGCTAGAGTATGGTCTATCGCCATACTATCTTACATTATTTTCTTCGGTTATATTATCCGGCTGATTTGGAATGGACCATAAGCAGGAGCTTCTTTTCTCTACTCATCAATACTGCTTGCTGTTTAAATTCAGTATTTTTATATAATAGCCCTTTAACACTTAACTGTATTCCAGCCTGAAAAAATCTTTTTCCTCGTAAAACCGAAAATAATCCATGACATTGCATACATTTCCTATCACCAGCCTCATTCTTATATCATTACATTTTACTTTTATTTTTAGATACATGTATCATATATGTAATTGTGCATAAAAAACAGGCAACCATTTAGTTACCTGTCTCTCATTACATTTTCTCAATCCACTCCGTCAAGTTATGCACAACATGCGTTGGTTGCACTTCATAATCTTTTAATTTTTCCACAGTTGTGACTCCAGTGTGGACAAGAAGCGTATCCATATCAGCATTTATCCCTGCTAATATGTCGGTATCGTAGTTATCCCCAACCATGATTGCCTCTTCTTTCGTCACATCAAGTACTTTCAAGGCTTGTTCCATAATAATGGATTCTGGTTTCCCAATAAAGATTGGATCTACACCTGTGGATACTGCTACAACAGATGTTAGTGAACCGTTCCCGGGTAGTAACCCTCGCTCAGTCGGAATAGCAATGTCTCCGTTTGTAGAAATAAACGTTGCGCCATTACGCACAGCAAGACAAGCTTTTGCTAATTTTTCATATGTGATGTCGCGGTCTAAACCAACAACGACGAAATCAGGATTTTCATCCACAAGTTCAAATCCTTTTTCCACAAGAGCATCGTGTAAACCTTCTTCACCAATCATGTATACAGTTGCATCTTGTTTCCGTTCATAAATGAAGTTCGCTGTTGCCATACTCGTTGTAAATACTTGTTCTGGTTCAGCTGGAATATCGAAACGAACCAGTTTTTCAGCAACTTGTGCCGGTTTTCGCGTTGAATTATTCGTTACAAATAAATATGGAATGCCATGCTCTTGTAATGCTTTTACAAAATCACTTGCTTCTTCAATTTGTTCTTCACCGCGATACATCGTACCATCTAAGTCAATTAAATAGCCTTTGTACATCTATTCTGTCTCTCCTTTTATAATAGCGTCCATACCTTTCCTATATTACCCTCTTTTCTAAAAGAAAAAAACGCTTTACCCTAAAGCGTCTCATAACATTTATTTTTTCTCTTGAATTCGATAGGAGCAATTGCAGTCCCCATCACACATATTGGTTAATATCCTTACATCCGCTTCAGAAAACAATTGTTTGTACATATCTTTTTCATCTTCACATAACTGCGGAAATTTTTCTGCAATGGCCATTAATGGACAATTTTGTTTTTTCAAGATAAACGATTGTTCATCTTCTTGTTCCACTTGTACCATATAACCATTTTTCTCTTGAATTGCAGCTACCTCTTGCAATTTATATGCCAAATTCCCTTTTCCATTCACTCGTTTTTGAAGATGCTCTTTCATTCTGTTTGTTCGTGCTTTCAATATTTGCCGAAGTAGCTCTTCATTACCACTGCTCGCTAAATCTTTCAGCATATCGATTGCAAATTGCTTATATTCTTTCGGAAATGTATCTTCTCCTTTTTGACTAAGACCGTATAAATATGTCGGTCGTCCAACATGTTGTCTTACCATTTTGGAATCAATCAGTTGCTCTTTCTCGAGTTTACTTAAATGGCGACGTACTGCCATTTCCGTAATGTCCAATGACTTTGCTAACTCCGCAACAGTGTGCTCCCCATTGATTTTTAAAAGCTGTACAATTTCTTCTTTTGTTGTACGCGTTTCCCCCATTTCTTTTTCTCACCCTTCTCCCTTTTTCTCACTATTATCTACTCATTTATTCTGCAACAAATGCAGATACAGGTCCTAATTCCTTTTCTAAATAACGACGAATATTCGCAGGATATGTTTGTACGAATGGAATCTGTCTTTGAATTGTTTCATATATTTTTTCATGATTCATTTCAATATAATCTTGCATAAGCATTTTTCGAAGAAGAATCACTTCTTTCAGTCCTTCTCCTTCCGCTCCGCTGATTACTTTTTCATCCATTAAAATATCAATAATATCTTCATAACTTCCTGGATCCCGCATAATAAATCCATCAATCATTGCATTACCAACATCTAATATACAGTCAATGATAAGATGGGACATGCGTTCTAACGCATAATATTCAAAATTTGTTTCATATATTTTTTTCTCTTGAAATGTATCTACAACTTGTTCTAAACACGTTAACATTTTCTCAATCTTTTTTCTATCTACAAAGTACATAAAAGGTCACCTACCTGGAAATTAAAGCATTTACATTTCAATTGTAACCTTTTCTTTTGAAAAAATCGACAATTTTTCGAATTCACCTTTTCCCTGTAATTTGTTATAGTTATAACTGTATGATTTTTGAAATTGGAGGAATGTCACCTTGGAACGTGAACTCGCATTAGAAATTGTCCGTGTAACAGAAGCCGCGGCATTAGCATCCGCACAATGGATGGGGCGCGGAAAAAAAAATGAAGCAGATGATGCAGCAACTACTGCTATGCGCAATATGTTTGATTCAGTAAATATGGCAGGTACTGTTGTAATTGGTGAAGGAGAGCTTGATGAAGCACCAATGTTATATATTGGTGAACAATTAGGGACAGGAAACGGTCCAGAAGTAGATATTGCCGTTGACCCATTAGAAGGTACAAATATCGTTGCAAAAGGCCTTGCAAATGCAATGGCAGTTATCGCAATTGCAGATAAAGGAAATCTTCTTCATGCTCCAGATATGTACATGGAAAAGATTGCGGTTGGTCCAAACGCAGCTGGTAAAATTAGCTTAGATGATCCAATTGAAAAAACAATTGAAATTGTAGCAGAAGCAAATAATAAAAAGATTCGTGACCTAACGGTTATCGTCCAAGAACGTGAACGTCATCAAGATATTATTGATCGTGTGCGTGCAAAAGGAGCACGTGTAAAATTATTTGGTGATGGTGACGTTGGTGCCTCTATCGCTACCGCTTTGCCAGGAACAGGAATCGACTTATTTGTCGGTATTGGAGGTGCTCCAGAAGGTGTTATCTCTGCAGCAGCATTAAAGTGTCTTGGCGGAGAAATGCAAGCGCGCTTAGTTCCAATGAATGAGGAAGAAGAGGCGCGTTGCCGTAAAATGGGACTAGAAGACCCTCGTCAACTTCTTATGTTAGAAGACTTAGTATCTGGCGAAGATGCAATCTTCTCAGCAACAGGGGTATCTGCTGGCGAGTTATTAGATGGTGTGAAATTCCTCGGCGGTGATTTAGCAGAAACATATTCTATCGTTATGCGTTATAAAACAAGAACGGTACGCTTTATTAAAACACATCACCATTTAGACCATAAGCCCCATTTAAACTTAGATATTTAAAAAGGAGCGTGCATGCAAGGTATGGAAGAACGTTTCTTTCTGTACGACGATACAGTCGCTACAAAAACTCGTTTCGTTAGCTTTATGGGAGAAAATGAACGCCATGATTTAGCGCTTTTATACTCCGATCGTCATTATGGCAAAACAATTGTCCTTGATATGCAGCGTAATAAATTCGCTATCATTGGAACTGACGATTTAAACGAACCAGGCTACTTAGAGCATGCTTTTTCTGTCTCTGAAGAAATTGCCGAAGAACTGCGCTCATTCTTATTTGAATTGATTTAATTTGAATAAAGAACCCCTCTTACTATATGTGTAAGAGGGGTTCTTTTATTTCTTTACTTTTCGTAATACAAAGTATGCACAACCAAAGTTACAATATTCGTATAGATACTCCGATACTGTGCTAATTTTCGTATCATATGTCGCACGTTGGTTACTATCATCAAAAAAGCCGCGCAATCTCAGTTGATCGTACCCCCAGTCACCAACGATATAATCATATTTATTTAAAATTTCTGCATAGCGCTCTTTAAATGCTTCTTCACGAAAACCGTCACGATAGTCTTGAATTACTTCGTATTGAACATTATTAATGCTCACCGTAGCATGAATCTCTTGCTTTTGCTCCATCATTAACTCCCTTTCTAAGCATTCTTCTTTTTATCGTATCACAAAGGCTTACAACCAACAATTTCAAATACAAAAAATTGAAAAGTAGTAAATGCTATAAAGAAGGAGGTGATACATCATGAAAAGACAAATGTTTCTTTCGTTTCTCACCCTTTCTTTATTTGCAGGATGCCAAGTAGCAAATAAAGCTGAAATGGAACGTGAGGAGGGAAGCCGTATTCTTGTTTCCGATAAAAATGACATGTATCATTCAGAAAATACAAATACAAAACTTACAAGAGTTGGCTATTCTTCTAAACAAAAGCATGAAGTATCCAACAATCAGGTAGGTAGTATAAATCGGGAGAAAGTCGCTGAAATGATTACAAGTATGGCTGTGAAACTTCCCGACGTAACAAATGCTGCTACACTTGTAACTGACGATGAAGTATTCGTTGTATATCGTGCAAACACAACTAATCATAAGCTTGTGACAGATCAAGTATACCGAACAGCTTTGTCCGTCGTTCCTCGCTATTATAAAGCATATGTCTCAACAGACCAAAAGTTGATTTCTCAAATTCAAGGACTTCAATCTGGTCAATTAAACGATACTGAATATGAACAAAGTATTACTATGTTAAAGCGTGAAATGAGCAAAAATCCACATTTAAACAATACACAAAATGAGACATTAAATGATATGATTAAAAAATAAAAATAGAGGATGCCTATCTTTAGGCATCCTCTATTTTTATTTTTTCGGATGACGATTTGCATATATTGCCATAGCATCGCACATAAACTGAGCCAACCCTTTTCCAAATTGATCAATGTTTTTCGTAAAACGTTCATCATCTACATACATTTTCCCTAAACCTTTAAACGCCTCTAATGAATAATGGCCAAAGCTTTGTAAATAATCATACCACTCTTGAATTGCTTCTTGTGCTTCTTTTGAATCGGGTGCATGATGCCGAAGAGTAGCAAGCTTTCGGTATATATGATTCAACTCTTCCTGCTTTTCTTTAGACATACTAGCAGCCGCTTTATTCGCCTTATCAACCGCTTCATCTCCCCATCGTTCTCGTGCTTCTTGTTCATATGGGTTATGACTGAAATCAAATCCTTCAAATTTCTCTTTATTCGTCATTTGAATCTCTCCTTTTTCATGCTTTATTGTTTTCTCAATCGTCGCAATCATCTTATCTAACCGCTTACGTTTTTCAAGCAGCATTTTCCGATGCAACTGAAGCGCTTCCTCTCGGTCAAATGACGGACTCATGATAATTTCCTTAATCTTCTTTAAAGGGAAGCCAAGCTCTTTAAAAAATAAAATTTGCTGGAGTGTTTCTAAGTTTTTGTTGGAATATAGGCGATATCCTGATTCTGTTACCTCATCTGGAATTAATAGTCCAATTTCATCATAATGATGAAGTGTGCGCACACTAATACCTACTAAATCAGCTACTTCTTTTACTCTCATTGTCATTGATCTTGCCTCCCTTAGCTTCTACAATAAAGTATCACGCAACGTGAGAGTCAACCAAAAATTCATCTTTTTTATGTTAAAAATGGAGACTACTCCACATTCCAGAAAAATTCAGGCATAATATAAGTGTATATATATTAGAAAGCGGTGAAATTTATGGTTTCAAATACTGTCATTACCAGCATCATTATTCAACTTGTTCTTTCGATTTTCGTGCCTATTATTGTTTTTATCTATTTGCGAAAAAAATATCGTATAAACTGGAAAGTAGTTGGGGTAGGTATTCTCGTCTTTATCGGATTCGCTCAAATTCTTGAAACACCTCTTCATGTATTCATGCTAGGAAATCCGACAACCTCTAAAATATTAGAAAATCCATTTCTATATGCACTCTATGGTGGATTTGCCGCTGGTATCTTTGAGGAAGTAGGACGCTTTATCGCCTTCTTTTTCCTATTAAAGAAATACCAAGAATATAAAGACGGCTTTGCCTACGGAATCGGTCATGGAGGGATTGAATCCATCTTAATTGGAGGACTTGCTGGGCTTCAAGCTCTTATTTTTGCTACTTCTATTAATAATGGTAGCTTTGCACAACTCATTGAAAAAACACCTCAACTGAGTCAAGTACAGGATGCCTTACTTTCTGCTCCTTCGTATCTATATTTACTCGGCGGGGTAGAAAGAATGATGGCACTCGTTCTACAAATTTCCTTTACAATGCTTGTGTTGTATGGTGTAAAACAGAAAAAATATATTTTCGTCATATATGCTGTACTGTTTCATGCACTCGTTGATTTCTTTGCAGCTCTTTATCAAAAACAAGTGCTGAATATATTTGTTACAGAAAGTATCTTCTTTATTTTTACTATTTTTGCATTCATTCTAATTCGAAACATGAGAGAAAAACTAACAACGGAACCTTCCAAAAGCTAAGCGAAAATGCTTAGCTTTTTTTGAATAGAGGAATTTTTCTTCTTTTTGTCGAAGTTATGTAGGGTCAACTTGAAAAGTGAGGGATGAAATTTGAAGAAGTTAATTGTAATCCGGCACTGCTCTGCAACAGGAAAAAGTCGTGATGCAATGCTCACAATTGAAGGCGAAAAGCAAGCATCTGCCCTTGCTGAATTTCTTATGACAAGTCGCTTACAAATCGATTCCATTATTTCGAGCCCTTTTAAGAGAGCAATTCAGTCCATTACACCATTTGCATCACTAGTGAACCTACAAATGAGCAAGATGAACGCTTAGCCGAACGTATACTGAGTAATAGGCCCATGAAAGATTGGCTACAGAAATTAGAATATACTTTTACAAATATAGATATCGCCTTCTCAGGCGGAGAGTCAACAAAACAAGCGATGGAACGTGTAGCTTCATTAATCAAGCATGTTTTAGAAAAAGAGCATCAAGTAACGTTACTTGTTACACATGGAAATCTGCTAACGCTGATTCTAAAGTACTTTAATCAGATTGGCTTTCAAGAATGGAAAAACGTAAGTAACCCTGATGTTTATGAAATTACAATTTCTGAACAACCGATAATCCACAGACTGTGGAAACAATAGTATATAACATCATACTCACAAAGAACATCCCTTTCAAATTCATTCAGTTGACATCACGAGAAGATGCCTAAACATGCTCATTATTGTTTTACAACATGCATGAAAAATGAGATAAATCTGTAACAAACTTAGGAAGGGGTATCACAAAGTATGTATGAAGAAGTAATATCTTTACTACATAAAACAAACGCTTCTTACGAAAAATTTGAACATGAGCCAGTTCTTGATTATGAAACAGATCGAGTTGTTCGCGAACGCCTTGGTTTACAAGGTGTTCCAAGTAAAAGCTTATTTTTAAAATCAAAATCTAATTCTTATTATGTATTCTTCACAATAGAAGGAACTCGTCTGGATCAAAGCAAAATAAAAGCAATAACTGGACAACATCTCTCTCTTTGTTCACCAGATGAACTAAGAGAACAAACTGGATGTATTCCTGGATGCGTGGCTCCTTTTGGCTATTCGGCGGATGTAACAATTATTGTGGATAGCTCTGTCTATAACTATGATAAAATTTTAATATCACCAGGTGTTCCAGACTTTACAATCGAATTATCCACAGAAGAATTAAAGAAAATTTTATCCACATGTCAAAATCCCGTTTTGGAATACAAAAAAGAGAGCTAGTCATTTGCTCTCTTTTTTGTATTATTTTGCTTCTACTGTATTCTCTTTTGCAGAACGAACTTGCTCATCTGCATGGTAAGAAGAGCGCACAAGTGGACCCGCTTCACAGTGACTGAATCCTTTGCTAAGCGCAATTTCTTTCAGCTCTGCAAATTCAGCAGGTGTGTAATATCGAATAACTGGTAAGTGTTTCTTAGATGGTTGTAGATATTGTCCAAGCGTTAAAATATCCACATTGTTCGCACGTAAATCGTCCATTGCTTCAAGTAAATCTTCTCTTGTTTCTCCTAATCCCACCATAATGCTAGATTTAGTTGGAATATCAGGTTGCATTTCTTTTGCACGACGTAAAAATTCTAAGGAACGATCATATTTTGCTCTTGCGCGAACTCGGTCAGATAATCGACGTACCGTTTCAATGTTATGGTTTAAAATATCTGGTTTTGCATCCATTAATATTCTTAAATTCTCTTCTACCCCACCCATATCAGATGGTAACACTTCAATAGATGTAAATGGATTTTTGCGGCGAACTGCGCGCACTGTTTCAGCAAAAACCGCAGCTCCTCCGTCCTTTAAATCATCGCGTGCAACCGCTGTTATAACAACGTGTTTTAATCCCATTTGTACAACAGAATCCGCTACGCGTTCTGGCTCTTGTAAATCAAGCTCTGTTGGTAAGCCTGTTTTAACCGCACAGAAGCGGCAAGCACGTGTACAAATTGCACCTAAAATCATAAATGTTGCTGTTTTTCTTACTGCCCAACATTCATGAATGTTCGGACATTTTGCTTCTTCACAAACTGTATGAAGCTGCTTAGAACGCATCATTTTCTTTAAGCCTGTATAGTTTTCATTTGTATTTAACTTAATTTTCAACCATTCGGGCTTGCGCTTATATTCTGTTTGTTTTGTCATGTTATCAACTCCGCACAATATGAAATAGTTTACCGTGTTCGCTTCTTTCAATGTAACATATCTATTTTAACGTATGAAAGCGATTTGCTCAAATGAAGATTGTAAGATTTTTTACCAATGATTTACTATAATGAAATATTCCGTATATCTAACACTAAGGAGAGTGATGTTGTGAAAGGAGTTTATTTCATGCTTCGAAAAATTTCTCTCTTACTTTCGATTTTCTTTCTTCTTCAGCAAGGCATTGCTTATGGTGAAGAGAAACAAAGCATATATGATAAACGGATGGAACTCTACAAAGAGACTGAGAAATCTTTGGATGTTCCTTGGTACTATCTAGCTGCCATCGATCAATATGAACGTAATATACGAAGTGTTAGGCGTGATATTCCGAAAAAACCTGATGCGATTATTTCCATTTATTTCAAACCAGAAATATGGTCGGGGCCTGCTAATCCTGCTCCTCATGATACTCTACCTTATACTATTTCTTTATTTGCTGGAATCGGTTTAGATGGCAATCAAGATGGACGAGCAGATGCAAATAATGACCGTGATTTGTTGCACACAATGGCAACAATTATAAAAAAACAAGGAACTTCCGAAGACCGTATAAAAATTATGCTTTGGGAATATTATAGACGTGCCAAGACCGTGGAGTTAATTACCGAATATGCCCGAATTTATAAACATTATGGACGCATAAATTTAGAAGGAAATGCCTTCCCACTTCCAATTCACAGCGATCATAGCTACCGCAGTACTTTTGGTGCGGGACGAAGCTTTGGCGGAAGACGGATTCATGAAGGAACTGATATTTTTGCAAGACATGGTGTCCCAGTGCGGTCTACTTGTTACGGCATCATTGAAACAAAAGGATGGAATCGCCTTGGTGGATGGCGCATTGGAATACGAGACCTGTATAATAACTATCATTATTACGCCCATTTAGGTGGATTTTCAAAAGAAATACAGCTTGGTCAAATTGTAGAACCTGGCACAGTTCTTGGCTTCGTTGGAAATACAGGATATGGGCCACCCGGTACAACTGGTAAATTTCCTCCTCATTTACACTTTGGGCTATATAAAGATAATGGTTACACGGAATGGGCTTTTGATCCATACATGCACTTAAGCTTATGGGAACGAAAAGAACGCGCTAGCTTAAAGAAATAACCGTGGCGGATTGCCACGGTTATTTCTATCCCACAGATGATTGAATCAAAATGATATTCATCCATTAATCGTCCGTTTTCTTTTTATCAGGTATTACAATCCCGCCATTTCCATAATACGCTGGTACTTCTCCTTGAACAATTCGCGTTGCAATAGGAATATCTTGCTTCACTGTAATATCTTTCGTTCGAAATGGGATAATAACTTGTAACGTTACCTCTACCTCCATCATAATTTTAATAGCTGTATTATTAATTCCTTGCGGTTCAATTTTTTGCTTAATATCTGTGCTAACATGCCCAATCGTTGTAAAGTCAATTGGAATATCTGGTCCTATATTTCCAAGAAGTGCATTATCTGTTATGCGTCCGAGCGGAACGGACATCGACACCCCGCTTTCTTCTGGAAGGCCGAGCGCTTTCATATTCCCATTTTCCACCTGATGTAAATACTTTTCTATGTATGCCGTTGTGGATGTTAAAATCTCGTTTACTTGTTTCGTATTTAAATCAATTGTGGATACTTTTCCATTCTTATCATTTTGCACCTTCATTAATGAATCCACATCAAAGCCTTCCTTTATACGATCTTTTACCGCCTTTGTCATTACTACTGTTGCCATTTTATGCGTTTGTGTTTCTCCATATTTTATAAGTGTTGGCTGTATACTTTTATTCACAATCCACAATCCTTGTAATGTCAACAATAAAAAAATAATAAATGAGATGAGTAGGACATGGCGAAAGGGAAGCGGGCCACGTCTAAACCGCGAAGTCTTCGGACGAAATGTGCGCATAAGAAACCCTCCTTCTTATATCATTTCTATGCAAGAAAGAGGGACGATATATACTTATATCATTTTTAATAGTGCATCTTTTCCAATTGTTCCTGCTGTAATGCCTAATTTCTCTGCCTCAGTTGTTACCGATTCCAGTGGGGCTTCAAGCAGTTGTTCAATTGTTCTAACACCAACTGCACGACCAGCAACAACCCCGCGATCTTTTAATTTCTCATTTAATAAACCGACATCTAATGCTCCGCACATAATATATCCTTTCTCGCTCATAATAGCTAGCAAATTTGTCTTTGGAAGCTTTACACTCACTCCTATAAACGTATAGTGATCAATAATAATAGGCTCTATACTCACCATTATTCACCCACTCCTCTCTTTCTTATCTGTATGAGGAGAGAGAAATGAGTGTTACAGGTTAACTAGCCTATAGTTTGATTAAACGATGTAGAAGTTGTCAACATATTAGTTAACACATCTCTAAGCAATTCTGGCATGTAGTACTGTTTATGAGAAAGTGTGGATAGTTCTGGGTATAAGTAACCAAATGTGTACATATCAATTGTCCCTACTGTATAGATACGATCTAATTCGATTGATTCACCGTTAATTAGTATATCCTCAATCAAAATTTTATTCCCAGGAACCGTATCAAATATCACCTCTAGTCCATCATAAACCATCTTCCCCATCACTTTACCGCGAAAACCAAATCCTTTTACTTCAAGCTGTTCCATATTCGGACGACGCGCTTTTAAAATAACTTCCTTTAATGTTTTCCCTGGCACTTGTAATGCACATGGATTAATCGGATGTGGACAAATTCGGTGAATATCTCCGCGTGTTACAATTCCTGCTTCTAGTCCTTCCAATAGTACTCCTGCATTTACCATTCCAATTTCTGCCCCGCACCATTTTCGTAACGCATTTGCTAACATATGAGAAAATGCTGTTTCTTTAAACCAGTCTATTGGCAGCGCTTCTTTTAATTGGACAACAGGCTCTTCCATAATATGTGTACATTCTGCCTGCAACAGCTCGATTGTGGATAACGGTTTACTATACGCGCTTAAACGCTCTGTTTTAATCGCTCTACCGTCTTTTTTCAATAATCGTTTTGTTTGCTTATCTACAATAAGTTCCACATGCCCAACATAATGTCCCCACTTCTCACAGCAACAAAGCAATGTTCCATTTACGAGCATGCCACGCTCAAATAAGTGATGTGTATGCGCTCCTAAAATAACATCTATATCATAATTCTTTGCCATATATTCATCAGCATGTTTCCCAAGATGTGAAAGGACAACCGTAATATGTGCTTGATCTTTCACTTCATCTAAGATGGCCTCTAAATGTATCATCGGCTCTTCAATATGCCATCCTAACCTGTTATAAAACTCTGGATAGGCTACCGTTAAACCGATAAAAGCAATAGTAATGCCATCTGTCGTCGTATGAAGTTTATACGGCTCTGCCCAATTAGGACGTACACCCTCTTTTTCAAATAAATTCGCTACAAGCACTTCAAATTCAGCATCATCGTATAAATCGTCTAAATGCTCCTTCGCTAGTGTAATTCCTTCATTATTTCCAATCGTGACATAATCATATAGCGCTTCATTTAATAACTGCGTATTCCCGCGCCCATTTGTCGCTTCTGTAATACTATGAAAACGATCCACATGATCGCCAATATCTAACGTAAAAACAGACTCTCCTGCTTCTTGTCTTCGCTTTTTCTCTTCTAATACAAACCGAGAAATTTGCGGCCAATTTTCAAAATGGCTATGTATATCGTTTGTATGATAAAGGTGGATACTTGTTTCTTTCTTTCTATTCAGAGAAAAAACCTCCTCTCAAATCCTTATTGCCTTTTACGCTATGCACGTACAATAATCCTGTAAATACTTTTCGCCCTTTCTTGCTATTTTACATTGTACTCTCATTAAAGGAAAAAGCAAAAAATTCCCCTTTTCATATAAAATTTATTTTCAAACCGAAATGATTATAAATGACTCCGCACCGAAAAATCAGAAAAAGCGTTGCGTTTTTAATAAAAAAAATTTACGGGACAGCCCTGGTTATTTTTTCGTTATTTTCCATATAGGCCCCTCAATCTGCAAATCGTTTTCGTACTCCTATTACAACGAAAAGAGCGTATGAAGAGTTAGAAAAAGCAGGCTTTATTTATTCAATTGTGGGGAAAGGAGCTTTTGTTACTGAACAAAATTTAGACGTAGTACGTGAGAAAAAATGAAAAGTGATTGAAGAACAATTATTAGCTGTTGTTGCGAATAGTAAAGAAATTGGTGTACCTTTAGCCGAGCTTCATGAATGATTAACTATTTTATATGAGGAGTAAAAAAGATGGAAAATATAGTAGAACTACGGGATGTTCATAAAACTTTTCAATCAAACAATTAAATTTACAAATCAAAAAGGGGGGTGTAACAGGTTTCATCGGTTCAAATGGTGCAGGAAAATCAACAGTCATTAAAATGATGATGAACTTATTAAAGCCAGATGCAGGTGAAGTGAAAGTATATGTTTTTAATAGTTTTATGTTCATTTTTAGCATTATCTTCCTTTGGTCCAAATGCTGTACAACTTCTTGCAATCAAGTTTAGCACCATTACCGATACAATTTTCAGCTTTCCTGCACCTGCTTTGTATAGCATATAGCTATAGCGATCAGCGCATTTGCTTATATTGTTTCATAGAGCGTATCGTTATTTATTTATCAACGTAAAGTGTTTTAATTCAAAATTTCCCGCATTATATAACGAAGTAAAAATTGAATATATGAGTAAATTTATAAAAAGGTTCTCTACATAGGGAGAACCTTTTTTCTTATCGCTTATTCGGTTTAATAAAACGCATAAAAATTTCCATATACAGGACTGCTAGACTGATTTGTAACCTTCATGACATAGATTCCACGCGAAATATTATAAAAATATAGCTTTCCTTGTTCTTTCGTATACGTACCCGTTAATGTTTTTGCATGAGATGTTCCGAGCGGACTAAGTGGAACTAATTCATATGTCACTTTAGCCTCACTTCCATCCACAGTATATTGCATTGCTCCAATAGTTACATCATTTACTGGATGGTCGAACAAAAATAAATCGTTCATCCCAGGCATCCATTGATACGATTTTCCCTGTTCAAGAGAAAAACTAAAATTCTCTGATGTTTCTTTTGCGAACGTCGTATTCCCTCCCATGAACATAAAAACAAATAGAAAACTCATAATAACTCCTAAAACTTTTTTCATAGCTACTCATTTCCCCTTTCTTCTTGTTTTATTGATAGTTACCTACAATACATTCTATCTTTCGCTCTAAATCGCCTTCTTCTTTTTACATTTGTTAACAATTTATACAAATAATAACTTTTTATAAAATGTAGTAAAAATTCAGATATTAACACTTTGAATAGAAATATCCTTATAAGAGACGAAAAAACTCGAAATCCCAACCCGAGTTTCCATGCTGAAATCGCCAATATTTTCTTACTGCACATAAAAAAGCACCCTGCCAAGCAGGGCGCTTCTATTTTTAAATTAACCGATAGAACCTTCCATTTCAAATTTGATAAGACGGTTCATTTCTACTGCGTATTCCATTGGAAGTTCGCGAGTGAATGGCTCGATGAAGCCCATTACAATCATTTCTGTTGCTTCTTGCTCAGAAATACCGCGGCTCATTAGATAGAATAATTGTTCTTCTGATACTTTTGATACTTTCGCTTCGTGCTCAAGTGAAACGTAATCGTTTTTGATTTCGTTATAAGGAATTGTATCAGATGTAGATTGGTTATCCATAATTAATGTATCACACTCGATGTTAGAGCGAGAGTTTTTCGCTTTTGGTCCGAAATGTACGATACCACGGTATGTTACTTTACCACCATGTTTTGCAATCGATTTAGATACGATTGTTGAAGATGTATTTGGTGCTAAGTGAATCATTTTCGCACCAGCATCTTGATGTTGGCCTTTACCAGCAATCGCGATAGATAATGTTAAACCGCGTGCACCTTCACCTTTTAAAATAACAGCTGGGTATTTCATCGTTAATTTAGAACCGATGTTACCGTCAATCCATTCCATCGTTGCGTTTTCTTCACAAACCGCACGTTTTGTAACGAGATTGTATACGTTATTTGCCCAGTTTTGGATTGTTGTATAACGGCAATATGCATCTTTCTTAATGATGATTTCTACTACCGCACTGTGAAGTGAGTTAGTAGTGTAAACAGGAGCTGTACATCCTTCAACGTAGTGTACGTGCGCACCTTCATCTACGATAATAAGCGTACGCTCGAATTGTCCCATATTTTCAGAGTTAATACGGAAATACGCTTGAAGTGGTGTATCTACTTTTACACCTTTTGGAACGTAGATAAATGATCCACCAGACCAAACTGCAGAGTTTAATGCTGCAAACTTGTTGTCAGTTGGCGGGATTACTTTTCCGAAATGCTCACGGAAAATATCTTCGTTTTCTTTTAATGCGCTATCTGTATCTTTGAAGACAATTCCTAGCGCTTCTAGGTCTTCTTTCATGTTGTGATATACAACTTCAGATTCATACTGCGCTGATACACCCGCTAAATATTTTTGCTCAGCTTCTGGAATACCTAATTTATCAAATGTTGCTTTAATTTCATCAGGTACTTCATCCCAAGACTTCTCAGATTTCTCAGATGGTTTTACGTAGTACGTAATTTCATCGAAATCTAAATCGTTTAAATCGCCGCCCCATTGTGGCATTGGCATTTCATAGAACTTATCCAGTGCTTTCAAGCGGAAGTCTAACATCCACTTTGGTTCTTCTTTCATATGTGAAATCTCTTCTACGATTTCTTTTGTTAAACCGCGACCTGCACGGAAAATCGAAACGTCTTTATCCTTGAAACCATATTTGTAATCGCCGATATCTGGCATTTGTTTCGCCATGTTGGTATGTCCCTCCTTAGATAACTCCGTCTTTAGGAACTTCTCACATTACTTTTCTTCGTTTAAGCCTTTTTCTAACGCTTTCCAAGCTAATGTTGCACATTTAATACGCGCTGGAAACTTGCATACACCTTGTAATGCTTCAATATCTCCTAAATCTACGCTGTCATCATACTCTTTTCCTAGCATCATGTCAGAGAAAATTTTCGAAAGCTTAAGTGCATCTTCAATTTTCTTTCCTTTTACCGCTTGCGTCATCATCGAAGCTGAAGACATTGAAATGGAACATCCTTCTCCCTCAAACTTCGCTTCTTTTACGATTCCCTCTTCTACTTTCATCGTAAGCTGAATACAATCGCCGCAAGTTGGGTTGTTTAAGTTAACTGTAACACTATCTTCTAACACGCCATGGTTACGTGGATTCTTATAATGATCCATAATAACTTGACGATATAACGTATCTAAATTATTAAAAGACATTTGTGAAATACTCCTTTGTTTTCGTTAGCGCTTCAACAAATGTATCAATTTCTTCTTTTGTATTATATAAATAGAAGCTTGCACGTGCTGTAGAAGAAGCTTTTAGCCACTTCATAAGCGGTTGTGCACAGTGATGTCCTGCGCGAACCGCAATGCCTTCTACATCTAGTACTGTCGCAACATCGTGTGGATGTACTTCATCAATATTAAATGTAACAAGACCAGCGCGATGCTTTGGACCATAAATTGTAACGCCATCTACTTCCGATAGTCTTTCTAAAGCGTACTGCGCTAATTCATGTTCATGCTTTTCAATATTATCAAGACCGATTTCTTCTAGGAAATCAATTGCTGCTCCAAGTCCGATTGCATTACCGATAATCGGTGTACCGGCTTCAAACTTCCACGGAAGCTCTTTCCATGTAGAATCTTGTAAATCTACAAAATCAATCATTTCACCGCCAAATTCAATTGGCTCCATATTTTCTAGCAATTCCTTCTTACCGTATAATACACCGATACCTGTAGGCCCGCACATTTTATGAGCGGATAACGCATAGAAATCGCAGTTTAAATCTTGTACATCTACTTTCATATGAGGTGTACTTTGTGCACCGTCAACGACCATAATGGCACCGTTTTGATGAGCGATTTCTGCAATTTCTTTTACAGGGTTAATCGTTCCAAGTACGTTTGATACATACATGATAGAAACAATTTTCGTATTTGGTGTAATGGTTTGACGGGCATCTTCAATAGAGATTGTTCCATCTGGCTGAAGCGGAAGATATTTTAACGTTGCCCCTGTTTTCTTTGCAACTTGTTGCCACGGAATAATGTTACTATGGTGCTCCATGTAAGAGATAACAATTTCATCGCCTTCTTTTACATTTTCACGGCCATAACTTGCTGCTACTGTATTTAATGCAGTTGTCGTTCCGCGTGTGAAAATAATTTCTTCCATTGATTTCGCATTAATAAACTTGCGAACTTTCTCACGTGCACCTTCATACGCATCGGTAGCTTTTGTACCGAGCGTATGAACACCGCGATGCACGTTAGAATTATATTCTTTATAATAACGTTCTAACGTTTCAATCACTTGAATTGGTTTTTGAGAAGTTGCTGCACTATCGAAATAAACAAGTTGTTTGCCGTTCACTTTTTGATCAAGAATTGGAAACTGTTTGCGTATTTCATGAATATTCATTAGCGAACTTTCCTTTCAATTACCTCAACAAGCTGTGTTTTTACTCCTTCAATTGGAAGCTCATTTACTACAGGTGCTAAGAATCCATGGATGACTAAGCGTTCCGCTTCTTTCTTCGGAATACCACGACTCATTAAGTAGTATAGTTGTACTGGATCTACGCGGCCAACAGAAGCTGCGTGACCTGCCATTACATCATCTTCATCAATTAGAAGAATTGGATTTGCATCACCGCGTGCTTTTTCACTTAACATAAGAACGCGAGAAGATTGTTGTGCATTTGATTTAGATGCACCGTGTTCAATCTTACCAATTCCGTTAAAGATAGAAGTTGCGCTATCTTTTTGTACACCGTGTTTTAAAATATAACCTTCAGAGTGTTTACCAAAATGAACAACTTTTGTTGTAAAGTTTTGTGTTTGATTGCCGCGACCGATTGTTACTGTTTTTGTATCAGCAAATGATCCGTCACCCATTAAGTTCGTTACGTTCTCTGAAATTGTATCACCGTCGTTCATAAGACCTAATGCCCATTCAATACGAGCATCACGTCCTACAACACCGCGACGATTTACATACGTTGTTACACCTTTCGCTAATAGATCCACTGCACCAAATTTCACCTGTGCACCTTGTTCTACGATTACTTCTGCTACGATATTTGCAATACCAGTAACATTTTCATCTGCTACATAGTTTTCCACGTAAGTTGCAGAACTGTTTTCATCAGCTACGAATAATACATGGTTATATAAGTTTGCTTCTTCGCCATCTACTAAGAATACCGCTTGAAGTGGTGTTTCAAGTACAACGTTTTTTGGAACATATACAAATGCCCCGCCATTGATTAATGCTGCGTGAAGTGCTGTTAAACGATGCTCATCCACTTTCACGCCATCTTTCATTAAGTACTTTTGTACTAATTCAGCATGCTCAGTTGCAGCCGTTACAATATCTGTGAAAATAACACCTTTTTCTTTTGCTTCGTCCGCTAAAGAAACAAATGCTTTTGTGCCAGTGCGTCCGACTAGTACGTTATTATTTTCATCAATTAAGTTTTTCACTGCTTCTGGAAGTTCCGCTAAAGAACTTACAGACTCTTGCTTAAGAGTAGTGCCTTTTCCGATAAAGTCCCATTTATCGATTTTTGTTTTATCAGGCGTTGGCATTGGAAGTTCAGTTGCTTGTGCAAGAGCTTGTAAGCGGAACTCAGTCAACCAAGCAGCTTCGTTTACTTCGCTTGCGCGCTGACGGATTGTTTCTTGATCGAAAGGTAATGTACCGATTGTCATATTTATGCTCCTCTCTTACGCTTCTTGCTCTGCTGTTTCGTCTTCAATACCTAATTCTTTTTTGATCCAGTCATAACCTTCAGCTTCTAGACGTTGAGCAAGCTCAGGACCACCAGATTTTACAATACGACCGTTCATCATAACGTGAACGAAATCTGGAGTAATGTAGTTTAATAAACGTTGGTAATGCGTAATCATTAAGCAACCAAACTCTTCACCGCGCATTGCGTTAATACCTTTAGATACAACTTTTAATGCATCGATATCAAGACCAGAGTCGATTTCATCTAAGATTGCAATTTTTGGCTCAATCATCATTAATTGAAGAATTTCGTTACGTTTTTTCTCACCGCCAGAGAAACCTTCATTTAAGTAACGTTGTGCCATTTCTGGATCCATTTCTAGAAATTCCATGTTTTTATCTAGTTTGCGGATAAATTTCATAAGAGAAATTTCATCGCCTTCCTCGCGGCGTGCATTAATTGCTGAACGTAAGAAGTCAGCGTTTGTTACTCCGCTAATTTCGCTTGGATATTGCATTGCTAGGAATAGACCTGCTTGTGCACGCTCATCTACTTCCATTTCTAGTACATCTTCACCGTCGATGATGATGCTTCCTTCTGTTACTTCATATTTTGGGTGACCCATAATTGCAGAAGATAAAGTTGATTTACCCGTTCCGTTAGGTCCCATAATTGCGTGGATTTCTCCACCTTTTACTTCCAGGTTTACACCTTTTAAAATTTCTTTGCCATCGATTGATACATGTAAGTCTTTAACCGTTAATGTAGAACCAGCCATCTCAATACCTCCAATAATCCTCTATATACATTTTAAAAATTCCTAAAACATTCACATTCTCATTTTATTCTCATTCTAATTTTATATCAAATAAAATGATATCGCAAACGCTGAAAAAAAGTAATAATTTTTTCACAAATGTGTATAGATTTTCCCTCACATTCTATTATGATACACCTTTCTTCTTATATATATAAAGAAAAAAGACTGAGAATTTCTCAGCCTTTTTTCCTGCCATTATTCTTTTACAGGAACAACCGCCCCTTTATATTCTTTCTTGATGAAATCTTCAATTTCTTTCGAATGCAATACTTCTACAAGCGCTTTAATCTCTTTTTTATCTTTATCCCCTTTACGAACTGCCACTACGTTTGTATATGGAGAATCATTACTTTCAATCGCAATTGCATCTTTTCCTGGATCTAATTTTGCATCAATTGCATAGTTTGAGTTAATTAAAACCGCATCGCCTTCCTTGTTGTTATACACTTGTGGCAATAGACCTGGTTCGATATCTGTTTTAAACTTCAAGTTCTTTGGATTTTCCGCAATATCTTTTGTTGTTGCTTTCACAGGATCTACACCATCTTTAATTTTTAAAATGCCCTCTTTTTGTAAGATTGCTAATCCGCGGCCATGATCAGCCACAGAGTTACTCATAATTACTGTCGCTCCATCTGGAAGCTCTTTTAAGCTTTTATATTTTTGAGAGTATACTCCAATCGGTTCTAAATGAATTTTGCCTGCTATTTCAAACTTATACCCTTTATCCTTTATTTCTTTCTCTAAATACGGAATATGCTGGAAATAGTTTGCATCTAATTCTTTATCTGCTAATGATTTATTCGGTAATACATAGTCCTGAAATTTTTCAATTTTTAACACAACGCCCTTTTTCTCAAGCAATGGTTTTGCCTTCTCTAAAATCTCAGCGTGCGGTACATTAGAAGCACCGACAACAAGCTTATCTTCACTTTTCCCACCGCAAGCTGTTAATCCAAAAATTGATGTCGTAATAAGTGCTGAAAGTAATAATTTTTTCATGTTGTTAACATCCTTCCTAATTTTTAATCGATTTATCGTTTATCAATCCGAGTTGTCGCAAAATCTCCAATAAATTGAATGAAAAACACAACCAGCAATACACAAATTGTCGCAACAATTGTCACATCGTTGTTTCCCCGCTGGAACCCTTCTAAATATGCTAGTGTACCGAGTCCGCCAGCGCCAACAACGCCTGCCATTGCTGTATAACCAACAAGTGCAATTGTCGTTACGGTAATACCAGATACAAGTGCTGGCAAAGATTCTGGAATTAATACTTTCCAAATAATTGTGCTTGTTTTCGCTCCCATTGCCTTTGAAGCTTCAATCACACCTTTATCAATTTCACGAAGCGCGATTTCAACCATTCTCGCATAAAATGGGGCCGCTCCAATAATCAAAGCAGGCAATGCTGCACTTGCTCCAAGAATTGTTCCAAGAAGAATCTTTGTAAACGGAATAAGTAGAATGATTAAAATGATGAACGGGATTGATCTAAAAATATTTACGAATGCCCCGATTCCTGTATGAATCACTTTGTTTTCCCACAAATTATCCTTCGCTGTCATAAAGAGCAGTAATCCTAACATAAGTCCTAAAATAAATGTGGCAATTGCTGCGATTGCCGTCATGTATAATGTTTCTCCTGTTGCTTCTAGCATTTGATTCCAATCGACATTTGTGAGCAATTTATCCATGTGCAACCACCTCCAGCTCTACTTTCTCTTGATGGATTCCTGCTATTGCCTGCTGAATGGCTGCTTCTTCACCATTTAAATGAACAATTAAGCTTCCGTATGCTCCATTATTTGTCTGCGCGATATTTCCTTGAAGCACGCTAACTTCTACATCCTCTCTCCTCATTAACCCTTGTAACACTGGGCGCTCTACAGAATCTCCAATAAATTGCAAACGAATGACTTTACCATCTGGGTATTTCTCTAATAAGTTTTCAATCGTTTCATTCGTATCTTCAGAATCTGTTAATTGCTGAACAAATCGCTTTGTAATCTCTTGCTGCGGATTACGAAATACCTCTAGTACAGAACCTGTCTCTACAATTTTCCCTTTTTCCATCACTGCAACACGATTACAAATCTTTTGAATCACATGCATTTCATGAGTAATAAGCACAATGGTTAAGTTAAGGCGTTTATTAATATCTAGTAGTAAATCTAAAATTTGATCTGTTGTTTCCGGATCAAGCGCCGATGTTGCTTCATCACATAAAAGTACTTTCGGATTGTTAGCCAACGCTCTTGCAATCCCGACGCGTTGTTTTTGTCCACCGCTCAGTTGAGATGGATAAGCATCTCCTCTCCCTTCTAATCCGACAAGACGAATAAGCTCATCTACACGTTTCTTTCGCTCCTTTTTATCCACACCAGCAATCTCGAGAGGAAAAGCAATATTCTCACGAACAGTTCTTGACCAAAGTAAATTGAAATGTTGAAAGATCATCCCAATTTCTTGTCTTGCCTTTCGAAGTTCATTACCGGTAATGGCTGAAATCAAACGATTAGCAACTGTAATTTGACCAGAAGTTGGTTTCTCCAACTGATTAAACAAGCGAATTAACGAACTCTTACCTGCACCGCTATATCCGATAACCCCAAAAATTTCGCCTTCCTCTATTTTTAAATTGGCCCGATCTACAGCAATCACATCACCGTTTTTTGACTGATATATCTTTTTCACATTTTCTAATAGAATCATGATGTTCACCCCTTTAATTAAAAAGCGTAAGTAGCTCGTTCAGAATGTAAGGGGGATGGAGCTTCTGACGTAGAGGCGCCTTTTTGCCTCGTAGAAAGAAGCGAAGCCACCGAACATTCTAGCTACTGAAGCTGGATTTCATAAAAAGCGTAAGTAGCTCGTTCAGAATGACTCTCACATTTTTTATTTTTGGTGTAAGAATACTGAACTGTCGCCATCTGCTCAATTTCTTATCGATTTTTCCTGTTGTTTAAATGTCCTCCTCATTCAAACAACAAAAAAACCTTTCTGCTTTACAATGAGCAGAAAGGTTTTTATGCGTATATCAACATAATCCTTTCTCTCATCTCTCAAAGCATTTGCTTTGCAGGAATTGGCACCATTTCAACAAAATCGTTGACGGTTGCCGGGCTTCATAGGGCACAGTCCCTCCACCTCTCTTGATAAGAGAAATCAGATCTAATTTTCTTCTGATTCAAAATTTATGAAATTATCTATATTTTATGACTTGAATTTTATCAATATACATTCACTCTGTCAACAAAAAATTTCTTAAAAAGAAAATTTTAAGAATATTAAGCGCCCACTGGCATTGGTTTACAAATATGAAACATGGACTCCAATAATAGCATCGTGCGATATGTCCCCGCATAATGTACACGACCTTCATGAATTAGCTTTTGCAAACGAACATTCCCTGTAACTAATTGTTGTAAATCTTCTTCTTTAAAACAGTGGATTTGTTCGGTTCCCCTATCTCCTTTTACAAGCTGTATATAATCCCTTGAAATTTGGAGGGAATGGCACTCATCTCCAAAATGAATACTAATGACTTTTCCTGCTTGACGCAAAAGAGGTTCTAAATGATATTGTTTATTAGCATGTGTTACAAATGATTGAAGCATTGAATATAATTTCATTCTCATCACATCCTTCATATCACTTTCTACTAATACCTTTCCATTCCCTAAGCATCAATCCTCTTCCTTTTGCTCGACAAATACTGTATTACCTCTGCCATTTCAACATATTTCCCAAGAAATGTGTCGAGGCGGCAAATTTTTTGCCGCCTACTGTAGTTCCTTATATAAATATTCAACTGAATGAAATGCATATATTTTCTTCTTCAACGTTCCATTTTCAAATATGAGTAAACAAGGAACACTTTCTATCTCATATTCACGTGCTAAATGCGGAGCATAATTTAAATCTAACATGCCAACTTCTAAGTCAACAATCGTTGCTTCTACAACAGTTAACATTTTTTTCGCCAATTGGCATGTACCACACATTGGAGTATATACATATAACACTGTTTTTTCTTGATTCACTATTAGATTTGTGGCTTCAGCACCTGTCCAGTCAATCACTTCTATCATCATTCCTTACCGTAAATATTCTGTATAAACATCAATGTCAGCTCCCCATAATACATTTGCTAAATGTGAAGACGGTGCAGTTGCTACTTCACGATATGAACGATCAATATAAATATGTTCAGCCTGCGGAAATTCCTTACGAAATTGCTTGCGAAGCTTTTCTCCTGCATCATCAGCATCCACTAGCACATATACTTCTTTATCAAAAAACTGATCAATGAGCTCATCCATTTTCGACAAACCAATTGTACCATTTGTACAAACAATTTCCACCGGTTCTCGAATAATAGATTCAATCTTTCTTCTATCTGATTTACCTTCTACAATAATGACCTTTTCTACATAAACCATGTGTCATCACCCGATCACCATATACTATAAAACAACCTTACTTTCGTATATAGTATATTCGATATTCCCATCTTGTTTCCTGTTTATTTTTACAAAGAAAAGCACAAGCGGCTCGTTCAGAATGTAAGGGGGATATGGTTTCTCATTCCTTTTGATAACAATGTACTATAAAAATTAAAAAAGACAGCACATAGGCTGCCTCTTTTATCTAGAATCAAATTAGTCTTGGTTTGTCATTTCTGCGTATTTTTCTGCAGTTAATAGTTTTTCAACTTCACTTGCATCAGAAAGTTCAACTTTCACCATCCATGCACCTTCGTATGGAGACTCGTTAACAAGTTCTGGTTGATCACTTAATTCTTCGTTTACTGCTACAACTTTACCACTTACAGGTGCATATAATTCAGAAACTGTTTTAACAGATTCTACGCTTCCGAATGGCTCATTAGCTTCAAGTGTTGCACCTACTTCAGGAAGTTCAACGAATACGATATCGCCTAGCTCACTTTGTGCGAAATGAGTAATACCGATAACAACTTGATTCCCTTCAGTTTTTACCCATTCGTGTTCTTCAGAGTAACGTAAATGATTTGGAATGCTCATGACTGTACCTCCAGTGAATGTATTAATTATGTAAAAATACCTTATTGGTACTTTTTCCACATACTTTCAAACTGCTCTTCATTAAAGCCAAGTGTTACATTTGTTCCATCTGTTACAATCGGACGTTTAATTAACATACCATCGGACGCTAAAAGTTCAAACATTTCGTCTTCACTTGCAACCTTTAACTTATCTTTTAAACCAAGCTCACGATAACGCATACCGCTTGTATTAAAAAATTTCTTTAACGGCAATTCACTTTTCATATGCAAATTGCGTAATTCTTCTTGTGACGGTGGATTTTCAACAATATGAATCATCTCATATGCTACATCGTTTGCCTCAAACCATTTCTTTGCTTTTTGACATGTGCCACATTTTGGGTATGAATAAAATGTTACTGTCATAAATTCACCTACTTTTTTACTAACCTTTACCTTTATCATATAGAAAACGTTTTATTATTTCAAACCATTATTTCTTCAAACTTTAATTTATTTCGTGATAATTTTTAATAATCCTGCAAATTTCTTTATTTGTTCCACTATCAAAAGAAAACAATATAACAAAAAATACATATTTTTATCATATTTAGGGCGAACATATATATTAAACAAACGTTTATTTAAACAATAAGAAGCCTTATTTAAAGGCTCCTCTCATTGTCTATTTAAATAATCCGCAATCGCCTGAAACACAATAATATACATATTATGAACACTTTCCTCTGCAGCGCCACCGTTTGTTAAACCGATCCCCCACTGCTGTCCTTCACCGCTTCCGATATTTACAAACCCTTGCGTATACATTGCATTTTCATCCTTCGGTGCATGGTTATAATCTAGCTTCTTCTTTATAAAAAGCGAATAAGATTTATCTTGTAAGCCAATAAAAAATACTGGTTTCTTTATTGATAAAAACAATTCTTTATACCGTTCGTTTGATGCTTCTTGAAACTTCTCCTTCATCACAAGAAAGCCATCTACTTCCGCTAATTTTTGTTCCATTTCGTTTAATGCTATATTTTCAAACTTCACATTTCTGAATGTATCTTTTGGTTTCTCACCAATAACACCAATGACAAGCGCTCTGCCATTATACTCTAATGCTCCTCCCGCTTCTCCCTTTGTACATCCAGTTCCTACTAAACATAAAAGTATAAAAAAGAACAAGAAAGACAAACGTTTCATCCCGCACCCCTCCATTTTTTAGGTCAAATGACAAAAATGTAAGTAAAATCAATGGCTCATTTGAAGTTTCTATATTATAATCAACAAGGTTTACTTACATTACAAAATAATAGGAGATCATCATGAGAAAATATAAACTTTCATCGTTTCTTCCATTAACTTATATACTTCTACTTGTACTCGTAAGTCCCCTTTACGATGTACTGAATAAATCGAGTGCCCATGCTGTCGATGTTACAACTATCGTTGATGATTGGATTCCATTTGTAAAAGTATTTATTATCCCCTATTTAATTTGGTTTCCATATTTATATGGCGCACTGATCTACTATTGCTTTGCCGACAGAAAACAATATTATGTAACATTAAGTGGCATTATTCTTGGAAAGTTAACTTGTTTTTCCATTTATTACTTTTGGCAAACAACTGTACCGCGTCCGGCAGTCGTTGGCACTGATCTATTTTCTAACTTAGTTCGCTACATTTATAGCATTGATCAGCCTGTCAACTGTTTTCCTAGCATTCATGTTCTCACAACATTTGTGATTATGTTAGCTGCCTTTAAGCGAAGAGAGCAACATAAATGGGAATATTACTTGCTTACTTTCTTTGGCATGCTCATCATTTTATCAACACTATTTACAAAACAACATGCCTTTATCGACGCTGTATCTGGCATAACACTAGCAAGCATACTCTATTTCAGTATCCAACTCTTATTAGTAAACAGATATAGCGGAATAACGATTTCAGTCAAGCAATCTTATAAAGTAAATCAATAGAGATTTTCTCCTACCTCACTCCCACCTATTTGGCATCTTGAGGTAAGAGTTTTACTGCCTATAACATATAAATGAAAAGCAGACTGTGGCTTCTTCAGTCTGCTTTTCTCTATATAAAGGAGATTTTTAATCTTCATTTAAGATTGTGGCACAGTCATATCTCCAGAATGAATACGACCTGCTTTTCGTAATGCGATATAAATGATATATGAAACAGCTACTGGAATTACGATATAAGTGATTACCATCGCTGGTACAACACCTAATCCTTGGTTAGAAATTAAATTAATAGGTGCGATGAAAGAACTTAATCCAAGACCAGCAATTTCTTTTCCTGCTTCCAGTTGGAAAATGAGTGCAGAAACAGGACCGACAATTGCGCTCGCAACGACAGTTGGGAGAAGAATGATTGGATTTTTAGTGATATTGGGAAGTTGTACTTTCGGAGTACAAAGTGCTTGTGCTAAAATGCCACCTAAATTATTTTCCTTTGCTGAGATCACGGAAAATCCAATAAATTGAGCAACACACCCTGCCAGCGCTGCACCGCCTGCTACTCCATCTAAGCTAAGCGCAATTGCTAAAGCTGCCGATGAAGCTGGAGAAATAAGTAATAATCCCCAAGCAACTGCTAGTACGACAGAAGCAAGAAATGGGCTACCAGCTGAACTTTCTTTAATAAATGCACCAACTGCATTTAAGACTGGGCTAATATTTTGAGATAACCAAATCCCAACAATACCAGAACCTAATATTGCAGCAGAAGGAACAAGCATCATATCTAAAGCCGTTTTTCCACTTAATCGTTTTCCGATATAAACCGCTAAAGTTGCTGTTAATAGCGCACCAATCGGTTCACCAGTTTTAATCATTAGACCAGCTGCAGTGATGGAAATCGCCCCAGCTCCAATGGCTCCAGCAATCATCGCCGAGAAAATAACAAGCCCATTCGCCCCTAACATGAAGGCAATTCCGGCTCCAATCGCTGGTGCCATAAGTGATTTTGCAACAACTCCAATTGTAATTAACATCGGTATATCAAAGATTCGTCCAATATTTTCAATCAGCAAACCAATTCCGAGAGATACAAAAATACCTTGTGCAATTCCGGCAGAACCTTTAAAAACACGAGACATAATATATTCCTTCATCTGTTTCACCTTCTCCTAGTTTAGTAACCAATTGTTTTCATATAATCACGTAAAATATCATTTGACTTTGCAAATCGACTTTCTTCAGTTTCTGTTAAGTTTAGTTCAACAACTTCTTTCACACCATCTCTTGTAATAATTGCTGGTACCCCTGTACAAATATCATACTCACCATATTCACCATCTAAAATAGCTGAAACGGCGATTACACGATAATCATCATTAAAGATAGATTTTGCAATATATGCGAGTGAGTTGCCAATACCATAATAAGTAGTTCCTTTTCGTTTATAAATTTCCCAACCAGCTTTTAGAGTTTTTTCCACAATTGCATCTAAGTCAATTTCACCAAAACGATCTTTCCCTTCCTCTAAAATTTGTAAAATAGGTTTCCCTCCCACTGTTACATGAGACCAAGCAACCATTTGAGAATCACCATGTTCCCCTAATGAATAACCGTGAATACTACGAGGGTCCACTTCTAACATTTCAGATAAAATCGTTCTTAATCGAGAGGAATCTAACGATGTTCCAGTACCAATCACACGATTTCTTGGTAAACCAGATAATTTCCAAACTTGATACGTAATAATATCAACTGGGTTTGAAGCAATTAAGAAAATGCCATCAAATCCACTTTTCATTACACAAGCTACAACACTTTCCATAATTTTTGCACTTGCCCCTAAAGTATCTAATCGACTTTGCCCAGGCTTTGGCGCTGGACCTGCTGTAATAATAACAATGTCCATGTCTTTGCAGTTTTCATACGTACCTGCATATACTTTTGTTCTTGTATTTGTAAAGTTAATACAGTGTGATAAATCCATCGCTTCACCAACTGCACGTTCATGGTCTATATCAATTAATGCTAATTCTTCACAGATGCCTTGATTCACAATTGAATACGCACAGCTTGACCCAACTAATCCAGTTCCAATAATTGCGATTTTTCTTGTGTTTCTATTCATAATAATCTCTCCTAATTGAATCGGTAATCTAATTTCACTTATTATTATAAAGATTTCAAATATAGAAAACATGGATACATTGTGAAATTTTGAGCATTCTTTATGTATATTTCGTGAAACATCTACCTTTGTTTTGTCATATTTGTTACATATAAAAAAATATTTTCTACGTATTTATTGACTTATCCAAATGCAAAAAAAAACCGGGTAAATGTTACCCGATTTTTTTCGCTCTATTGTGCACTTAATTCATTTTTCAATTGCTGAACAATCATTGGATTTGCAGGGGCTGCTGGTTTATAGTAATTTTTTTGCTTTGCATATTCAAATACCTTGCGTTGTCTTAATTCATCTTGATTTCGAATATGAATTAACGTTTGGCGTAACTGTTCATTATTGGACTCCGCTATGTAATGAGCATAACTCGCTAAGCTTGCATTTAATCCTGCTAAATAATCATTTACCATATCTTTTTCATTCATCTTTCATTTCCTCCTATCCTAAAAAAGACATTAATTGTTGCTTTGTATTTCTTGCCGCTTGCGCATCTTGTTGCAGTATTTGCTTTAATTGAGGATCTGTGCATTGTTGCGCGTACTGATCTAACTTGTTTGCAATTGTTGTGTGTCCTCCAATAATATGGCGTAAATTTTCTAACTCAAGCTCTGTTAAATTTGGCATAACTAAGACCTTCCTTTCATTGCTCATTCTTCATTTAGTATTTATTTATTTTTAGATTGTATACATATAAAGTTACGACATGAGATAATGATTCACGAAAAAAAGATGAATCGTTACATTCATCTTTTTTCAAAATTGACATATTGATTTTTAAACGCATTTCCTAAATCCCGAGCACGATTGATAAAACTATACTCCTTCTCTAAAACCCTATTTGAACTACTCCCACTTGCTCATTGGACTACACCCTACACATTCTTTGAAGTGGAAGTATTCTGTCGGAAACTGATAAAGAAATTCTTCTTTTATTAGAGTAATAATAGCTACATTTACAATCTTATTTTTCTTTCAAGATGCAAATCCAAATATATCCGTATTGAACTACCCCCACTTAACACTCTTACGAGCTGTTTGAAGTGGGAGATTCCTAAGAACACCAACCTAACGGTTAGTTATTGATTAGGCTA
>NZ_JAKUFV010000017.1:0-76429 GCF_022663595.1 Bacillus cereus group sp. BfR-BA-01360 | reverse complement strand
GTTATAAAACTCCTCAAACAATAGAAGATCTGGCTATAAAAGTAGCTTAGATTTAACTTTTTTGTGTCCAAAATATTGACTCAAATCCATACCTTTGATTTAAACGTGAGTTCTCTTATAGAAACTTTGAAAGTTGTTTGAGGACATTGGTTTATTAATTTTACTAGATGCGATATTATAAAATTGTGCAGTGACCTTTAGGTGATTCCGACCATTAACTGGACTGGGGCTATTGTTCATAGACCTCTAATATTGATGTGAGGCACTCCATTCAATTAGAAAGATGGCACTTCACATTAAATTAAATATAAATTAACGGATTACCTGTCAATTTCGACAGGTTTTTTATTATTTCAAAAGGAATATTATAGTTAATGTCGAATATTCCTGTTTAATAGACTATATAGAGAAATTTTAAAACAAATATAGTGAATAGTGTGCAGTTGAAACTCTAAAAGTGTATGGAGCTAGTGAGTCTAGACTCTTTTATTAAATCTGAGATTAAATATCTGGCGATATAATCCTAACATGCTACATTGGGCCTAAGCTCTAACAGAAACTTGGATGGTCAGATATAATCATACTGCTTACTGTTCGGAGAGGAAATCATGGAAAATACGATTACTCCTTTTAGTTATGGGAATCATTCAGATGATAAAGGTCAAGAGATTCGTAAGTTTTATCAGTTTTATGTTGGGATAGATATTGGGGCTAGCTTCCATGTAGCTTCTTGTATTAAATTTGATGCTTTTTTAGATCCTAAAGGAATTGCTTGGAAACGAACAAAAACGATGAAATTTAATTCCGATAGCACAGGAATAGCGGAATTTTTAAAGGCTTTAAAACAAATAGAAGATTAATTTAATATTACCAGAGATGATTTCTTAATTCTTTTAGAACCTACTGGTGGACATTATTCCTATTTAGTTCAGCAAGTATTATTGAATGAAGGATATCAACTCTTTCAAGTGGAAAATAAAGCAGTTGGTGAATTTCGTAAGAATAATCTAGGTATCTCAGAGAAATCAGATTCAATGGATGCCAAAGTAATGTCCTATTAGCGATTTGTTGATTTAACCATACACACAAAGATAGAAAATGGTGCCCATGGCACTTACGTTTTCGTTTCATTCCACCAGCTTCTATAGCTAATTGATTAAGTGTAGTGGGAGACATATATCGATATAACTCCTCGGCAAATAAAGACAACTCTTGTTTTGGATGCATATTCATAAAAAGTACGTCACCCTTTCTCATTGATATAAGAAAATAGTAACGTGCTTTTAATTTCAAGAATAGTCCAAATTCTTAAGTTGATGGATGTGTGGGGTGGTACCCCAATGTTGATTGTAAGAAGCACTTTTTGCATATACTTTAATCGTTTTTTCCTTTTAAAGTTTCTAAAACAGCCGGCATGCCGTAGTCCAAAAACATCCAAACAGCATGCAGAAAATAAAATAGACGTATATCCCATGAAAAAAATGAATGATACACGGCTATTTATGATGTATACTATAAAGATGTGCTTGTTTTTTAGAATTCAGGCTTACTTCCCTTCTACTATTGGAAGTAAAATAGAACTTAAATCAGTGGATTTTCCTTCATCCCCTACTAATAATGAAAAGCCCTAAACAGGATAAAAACAAAAATAGCCTGTAAATAGAACGACCACTGAAAACATCCACTTCATAAGAAAAAATAATATTTTGTACATCTATTAGTAATAACGCAACGCCCTTGCTCATTTTTTCCTCCTATTCCCTTTTCCTTCAATGACTTATGAAGTGTGTAATTAATTTTTATTCTATCTTTTATAATTTCTAATCCTATTTTATTTTGATATACTTCGTTTCTTAAATATATCTTTTCATTTTTTATTATCTGATTTTTTAATGTTCCTTTTTATTCCATACATACAGAAAGAAATATTTATAATCTTTCAGGGCATAGTAAGTATGAGGTGTTACTTTATGTTCAAAAAAATAGGAATCCTTTCTCTGCTTTTCTTTTTCTTATCCACACATGCGCTTGCAAATACAAGTAAGCAAATTGAAGTATTTGACTGTCAAAAAGGGATGGTCGTTCAAAAACAATCGTTACATGCAGAAATTCAACACGATGCGATTCAATATGCAAAATCCATTACTGGGGCATTTACAAATATAAATGTTGTTCCTAGAAGCGGATATATGATTAAAATCCCTTTAACCAAACCTGTTATCATCACAAATCAATGGATTCATACAACTATCGATGAGGTACTTGTCCTTCTTCCTAAAAATGAAAAACCTTATATTATGATTTACGATGACGAAAACCATCCACATTTTTATTATGTAAAAGGACATCCGGAGATTTTATTAAAACAGTTAAAAGTGAGAACGTAATTGAATGAAAGAAATTTCTTCAGGGGGAAGAAATTTCTTTCATTCTTATTGGACCGGATCATATAGTCTCATTTTAAGCATTTTCACCAAAATTCCAGAAAAATCATTCGCTGCCGTTTTCGAAAAGTTTTCATATAACATTATCGCTCCATCCTTTGCGCTATTAGAAATACATCTCATCATAAGAAACAGTATCCCTCTTTATATATTTGAAATTCTTTTATACCGCTAACTTTCTCTACATCACCAATCATAAAAATCTCCGTAATACAAGTTTTTTTCAGCTGTATAATAAGTCGATATAGTCCTTCAACTATTCTGCATTCCATTATTTCACAGCTTGTGATGAAGCATTAATCATTCCTCCGATACGAATTGAGTATTATGTTTGCCACTACTACAGTTCACTTTTACAAATAATTGCAACTTATAATCCTCTAAACCATTATACAAAAAATAAAAATATCCAGATAAACAGAACCATTCTTTCTTATAAAACCGCAACCATTCGCATGTTTTAACTGTGATACCATTTTCTATAAGTGATGAACCTCAATAAAAATTTTTGTAATCATAAAAACTATTTTTTGAAATAATTAGACTTTATCGTCATCTCCATTTATATTTAAATTACAGAATTTTTTAATCTATCATATATTCAAAACGAATACAATTCAAGCATTCACTTTACATTATGCAGTCATTTAAGCCATTTGCTTTCAATTTTATAAAGGAGGGTTATGTGGAATGGATGAAATTGATAAGAAAATTATTTTACTTTTACAAGAAGATGCTAGAATGACTATTACCGACATGACTGAACACTTAAATCTTAGTCGACCAAGTATTACAGAAAGGCTGAAACGTTTGCACGATGCAGGCATCATCGAAAAATATACAGCACGAATTTCTCCAGAAGCAGTTGGGAAGTCCATTCAAGCCTTTTTAAGAATTGAAAGTTTAAAAATCCCTTGTAAACATTTCGAAAAAATTATTTATGAAGAACACCAAATTCTCGAATGCCACCGCGTAACTGGTGAAAGTTGTTATTATTTAAAAGTCGCCGTTCGCTCTATGAAAGAATTAGAAAAATTGATTGATATTGTGATTCCTTTCGGTACAGTAAAGACTTCCATGATCTTATCATCACCTATTCCATATCGACCGATTATTGTAGACGAAAACAAAAAGGATTGATCAAAAAGATCAATCCTTTACTCTACTTCATTTAAGAAGAATATTGCTAAAACACCTGGCCCTGTATGCGCTCCAATTGCTGCTCCAATTGTATTTACAACAAATACTTCACAACCAAAACGCTCCTTAATGAGCGTTTTTAATACTTCAGCAGTTTCTAACTCATCACCATGTATAATAGCAATTGTTTGCTTTTGAAGGTTTTTCCCTCGTTCTTCCATAATATCAACCATGCGGCTTAACATTTTCTTTTTGCCTCTTATTTTTTCAAGTGGTACAAGTTTTCCCTCTTCCACATTTAAAATCGGTTTAATATTTAGTAAACCACCAATAAATCCAGCTACTTTGCTGAGGCGGCCACCTCTAACAAGATATTGTAAATCACCTACAGTAAAGATATGTTCTATATGTGTTATGAAAAAAGCAACTCGCTTTAAAATTTCTTCTTTTGACGCGCCTTCTTTTGCCATTTTAGCAGCTTCTAAGACAACAAGCCCTTGCCCAAGAGATGCACATTTCGTATCAACAATGTCTAAGTCGAAATCTGGATACGTTTCTTGTACTTCTTCTTTAACAAGGAGCGAAGATTGGTATGTACCGGAGAGTTCAGATGAAAAAGCTAAATATATACAAGGCGTACCTTCTTTTGCATATGTAGAAAACGTTTCTTGAAATGCTTTTAATGAAGGGAGCGATGTTTTATACGCTGCACCTTCTCTCATTTTTTGTAACAATTGAGTTGATTCTAACGTTACCCCGTCTAAATACTCTGTTTCTCCTTCATCAAAGACACGAAGCGGAAATACATCTATATCGTAAGCTTGCAGCACCTCTTTTGGTAAATCTGCCGCACTGTCTGTAATAATTTTTACACCCATTTTTAAACCTCTATTCTTTTTAAGTATACGATAATAAAAACGTTTACGTTTACCTTTACATATTATATACGTAAAACAAGATTGAAGGAAGAGAAACTATTGTAGATTATATGCTCGCAATGTCTACAAATTCATATTTTATGAGGAGGAAATCAGATGGAGATCCGACTTGCACAAAAAGAAGACTTAGACTGGGTTAATCATCAATACAGATCAGTAGAGTTTGTTCCTAGTAATCTCATACAAGATCGAGTTGCGATTATTACATACAATGGAAAGCAAGCTGGACTAGGACGTTTAGTTCATATTGATGAGCGCACAATTGAAATGGACAGTATTTACATACTCCCTACCTATCGTGGCCGGCAACTAGCTGGAAGATTAGTTTCTTTTTTAGTTCGAACGGCTAAAGAATCAAAAGTACCACACGTATATTGTATTCCGTTTGAAGAACTTGGTTCGTTCTATAAAAAATATGGATTTCAAGACATCGATATTGAAAAAGAGGATATGCATCCGACCATTATTGCGAAATATAAATGGCGCTTACAAGAATATGATAAACATGTATTATAATGGCCCATCTAAAAACGCCACCCATTTTTTCAAGTTATTCAACAACATTCCAACAATCATATTCCGCAGTTTTAAAATCTCCTTGAAAAAAACATTAAGAAAAATTTTTAAACAAATAGAAGGAAACAATTTCATGTTTTCACTAAAAAACGTTATAATAAGCTATGGCCTCTACGACTATGTTATAAAGGAGATTGAAACAATGGCTAAAATTAAAGTATATCAACCAAAAGAAGAACATATGGAAACAGTAAAAGACATTATTGATGTTCAAGAAGAAAATCCAACTACTGAACATTTACACACTCTATACACATGTGTATTAGATACGGAAGATATGGCTTTACCTGAATCATATATGGAAGAGGATATCTTAATTGACTCTATGGAAGTAATGGTAAATGCTTCTCAAAATAAATTAAGAGACCTAGGTACATATGATGTGATTGAAATACAAAACAAAAGCAAAAAAACACAAATTCTACTACTGTCAGACGAAGAATACGAAATTATTGAAGACTAATTTGTAAAGTACATATGCAAAAGCTCCTTTCTCATCTAGAAAGGGGCTTTTGCATATGTCAAAAGAATCTTCCCTTCTCTTACATCACTATATGTGTGACTTGTAAAAGGAATCCATCTTGCTTTTTTACAAACTGCAATCTTTTATTATTGGTTTTGTATTCCCACCACTAAAAACCTCTAACTCATCTACATCTAATCTTTTTAATAAAGCTGGCAATTCACCACGACATATATTACAAGTTTTTTGGTCAACATACATTGTAACTTTTCCAGGTAAGCTTCCTTGTTTTTCAAATGCTCTTATTAAAGAATGTGACTTTGTATGAGTAAGAGACTGTGCATGTCCCAAATGTTTTGGATTATTCTTTTTGGGCGGCACCCCATCGCCATCAAGCTAATAAAGGCAAATACCTTATGCGCATTAAGCCAAGAGTTTGAGTGTAATATTATTCGTGGAAAGCCTCTTCGTAAAGGTAATACGTAAAATACAAACAAAACCAGCACGACATAGAAAAATGTTTTGCTGGTTTTGTTGAAGTTCATCTTGAATTGTAGCTAGTTCAACATAACTGTAAATTCCGAGTTCGGCGCGCCAGCAAATACAACCGTTCCGTTCTTTGGCAGTTTTACCTTGTTATTGTTGCTCACAACGGTAAAATTGACGCATACTCCCTTCTCATCATACACCGCAAACGAACTCTTCGATGGCAACTCCACGGTCATCGTTTTCCCTGCTGCCGCATACGGGATCGTAAACCATTTCGCATGCCCATTTGATTGCAGTGTAACTTTCGATGATTGACCTGTCTCAAGTGGTTTTACGTTGGATTCGCTGACGTATAACGAGCTGTCTATCTGCATATATTCCTTACCACCCTCTGTATAGAAACGAGCTTCCGTCGTATCGCGCCCATCCATCACAGGGATCTGGATTTGATGCGCCGCCGTGTTCGGACCTGTAATTTTTCTGCCATCCCAATAGCCTTTTAGGCCCTCTTGGCGAGTAATTTGTTTAGTAAGAGGTATCAGTTGTACGAGATAGTCCATAGAACTAAATTTCTCGTTCACGAGATAGAACTTGCCACCTTCCCGATCCGTCCATACGGCAGCAGTTTTCTTCGATAGCACGTTGTCTTCTAGTTTCTCAGCTAAATAGTGAGTCAGCACATCTTGCCCTAAACCTGGTGTTGATTTATATGTGCTCTCCATCAAATAAGTTCTTCCATTCTTCTCGGTAACAAAGTTGAGCTTGGAGGTGCCCTTCTCATTAATAAAGCTTCCATCTGCAGTATATACATAATTTTCTTCTCGATTAGATGGTAAGAACAGTTCTCCCTTCTTCGTAATTTCTATTTTAAAATGACTGTAGCTATTGCCGTAAAAGCCCGCTTTCTTTGCCACAGCTTGAGGCATCTTAGCCTTGACTGGCTTGCCAAAAGATTTGTCCGGCTTTATATCCTTAATTGTCCCCTTCTCTTTAAGCGCGGCGAGCAGTAATTTAGTTGCCAACAGTTGATTTGTCATGCTGCTTCCGCCAGATGACAACACCGCTGCGGCCATCTTCTGCTCTGGAAGCACGACCAATGCAGCGTGTTGCAGTAACGTGTCGCCGCCCTTAGCCAAGGCCTTTATCCCATATCTATTGAATGGATATAGCTTCACACTATCCCAGCCAAGACCATAGTTGAACACATAATCTCCAGCCCCCGGCCACATTCCTTTTTTATATTCCTCTTGCTCCATCTCCTTGACTGCCTTATTAGAAAGGATTCCTTTTCCCTGTCCCATAAATAATTGTGAGAATCGTACCACATCTTCTGCCGTGGAAGAGATTCCTCCCGTACCAATCACATTCACCGTTTCAATGGGAAGCTGTCCTTGGTACGTCGGAAAATAAAGTCCAGCCCGCTTTTCGTCCTCCCATTTATCCTGTGGCGTTTTCGTATGATTCAGTTTTAATGGCTTTGTAAACTGTTGATGTAGAAATTCAGTAAAACTCATACCGCTGACTCTTTCTACCAAAATCTCGGCCAGCGTAAAGCCGTCGTTACAGTATACCGAAAACGCGCCAGGGTCCGCCTTCAAACTTTGGGTGGATAGTTGCCGCAACAAGATATCATGGGTATAGGTATCATTATCTTTAAATAAAAATGAATTATTTAACGTGGTACCTTGCAAACCGGAGGAGTGGTTCAATAGCATACGCATTGTAATGCGCTTGTATCGCTTATCTTTCATCTTGAACTCAGGAATATAGCGAACGACAGGAGTATCCAAATCGACTTTTCCTTCATCGACCAATTTCATAACAGCCGCAGCTGTATATACTTTACTGGTTGAACCAATCCCGTATAAAGTATCTTTGGTCAGCGGCTGTTTCCCTTCCATATCATTCTTGCCTGTCTGATCCGATAAAATAAGTTTACCATTATCAATTAGCGCATACTGCACGCTAGTCGTCTCATAGGACTTCGTGAGTAGTGCAGCGTTCTCTGCAGCAATCTTCTCCAATTCTTTGCTAGCAACTTCTTGGCTAGCTACAATCGGAGTCTTAGTACTAGAAGACGCTATCGCTCCTGTTGGTAGGATCATCGTTAGAGCCAAGATAGCAGCTAACACCCCAAATCGTTTATTTTCCATAAGAGAAATGCCTCCTTAGATAAATGATCGATTTCATCTCTTATTTGTTCAATTACAAACATCACATAAATTACTATTCCGTCTTTATCCCTACCGGCTAAATTCAGCAAGTAAAGTACTTTTAAAAAGCCCCGGACTCTCGGCTCTACCCATACCGTTCAAATTGACGGCCAACATATGCCTACCTCCATGTTGTACCTCCAACAAAAGTATCAAATCCTGGAATACCACCTGTATGTCCCCATATCGAGACACCGTTAGGAAGTTTAATTTCATAGATTCCTAGACCATATCCATTGATTCCTCCCTTTCCTGTGGAAACTGTAGTAAGCATTTGTTTTAGTTGCTGTTCTTTCATTAATTTGCCACCAAGCAAATAAGAAAAGAATTTATTTAAGTCGTCAGCAGTAGAAATCATATCTCCAGCCGAGCTAGCTATACTTGGATTATAATATGTTACGTCTTTTAGCTCATTTGCTCCGTCTAGTTGTACATATCCACGGGCATGCTTGGTTCCTGGAATTACCAGGTAGGAATGTATTCGACAATTCAAGCGATTCAATAATCCGATTTTCAATCTCTTCTGCATAGCTGTTTCCTGTTACTTTTTCAATAAGGATACCCAGTATGTTCGAGTAGGACCAGCCCTTTTCTGGGACAAAGTCTGGGGGCAAAGAAATCCCCATCTTTACTAATTCTTCAGCCATATACGTCTTTTTATATCCATAAGATTAAAGTCTGTTGACCTTGAGTATTCAGCGATACCACTTGTATGGTTCAATATCTGCCGAATAGTAATCTGTTTACCATCATATCCGTTTCCTTGCATGATACTAGGCAACCATTTTTCGATGGAGTCGTCCAGATTCAAGCAATTCTCTCCAGCTAATTGAAGTACAACAGTTGCCGTGAACGTCTTCGTCACGCTGCCAATATGAAAACGAAAATCTGTTTTCATTTGTTTCTTAGTGCTCCAATCCGCTCCCCCAGTGGCATCCCCCTACGTTTTTCCACCTTCAGAAATTTTAGCGAGTATCCCCGGGTACCCAAGATGCAATGTATCCCGCATTGCTTGATAGAAGTACGATCTCGTTGCGTACTTGTTTGTAACGAACTAGATATATTTTGAGTGCGCTCTGCTTTTACAATTAGGGTTGATGTCGTGTATAACAGGGAACTTCCAGCTATTAAAAAAGCCAGGCTTGCAAATGTAATTTGACTATGTGTTTTCATAAGGCATTCTTCTCTACTCATATTGTATCGATGGTTACTTGCTTTCATACAAATCACACAGCTAACATCTCTACCAATGACAAAAGGTCAACATTGCATTCATAATCATCTTCATGATAATTATTTTTAAAAATACCCTTCTGTCCTAACAAACAGTAAATTCCTCTTTTTTCACATGTATGTTAATCCCAGAAATTATATCTTTTCCTTAGAACACTCTTATTACGAGTTTGTTTTTTACATAAATATATCTTATCTAATCCCCCTTCCACTCTTCTTTATATTTTTATCCTACACAATAAAAATTTCTTTTTTCTTATCCATTCCTTAAAAATTCCTTACGTACAAAATAGCTTCTATAATAGGATAGAAGGAGGATCTGTGCCCGAAAATGCAAAGTATTTTTCAATAAATATATTAATCAAAAATTTCTTTAACCTAAGGGGTACTCCATATCCATCAGCTTAAGGTAAATAAACACCCTCAAAACGAAGAAATAAGCTGAATTTACATAAATAACTATCAGGAAATAAAAATTTAATTTTTTGGAAGGTACCTCAAAATATTAGATTAATGGGCATAGAGCGAACCCACTCTACTTCTCTTAACCACTTTTGCCCTATCAGAGCGCCATAACCGAGATGTATTGAGTACAATCACGTGCTTCACTTGTTATATGCCATATCTGACAATAGTTCTTGTAAGCCTTCACGTTCAACTGTTAATCCATTTTCATCAACAGTTGCGCCACTTAGTCCTCTATCTTCATATACATGAAGCAATTGTAAGTTGTTTTCCATACAGTAACGTTCGATTTCTTCTACTTGATACGCTAAGCTGTATCCGTCACGTACTTGTCCTTCTGTTGAAACTCGTACATAACCCACTACTTTCTCTTCCATATTGAGTCCTCTCCCGTTACAGTAATTACAATCTATGTAACGTTTACCTGTTTTTTGCGGATAACGTGTGCATAACGTCCATCCGTTAAAACGTACTTTACGATGACTTCAAAACATAACACAATCCTTTATTTTTTCCTCTACTATCGTCATACCCTGTTCATAGCCATTACAATCTATAAAAATTTAATACTTAGCACACTTATAAAATTATAATGTGTCTACTCATTTCTATCCTAAAAAACAAAAAAGCACTTGTTGCCTTTAATTGACAATCAAGTGCTTTAAGTTCATATGTTTTTAAGTAGCATAAATTTGTAAGTTTTGTAGTAACAGTATGACACCTTTTGTATATCATGACAACTACTACGTTAAAACTTACGAGTTTGTACGAGTTCGCTAGTTTTTTGTCCATTCCATGTGTTTATATTCATCATCCAGTAAAATGTCATCTCACCTAAGCTCGTACTTCGTTTTCTATTCTATCATTGCACATAATACTCTATGATGGTAGAACCATCATGGAGTATCTATTTTCAAACACTCTATTATTTTTTCTATCCACTTCACATAAACTTTGTTTTTCATTGATTTATATATGTGTTAATGTGTTTCGTTATCATATTCGCTTGTAAAATATAAATTAAGTAGTAAGTCTAAGTCATTTGAACGGATCCTATATCTCTTTACCTAGTAATAAAATATCTACTTATTCTATTATTGTACTGGTCCCATAAAACTAGTAATAATAAGAATATGTTCCTTTAATTTGACCTTTTTTAAGTTCTCTACTTTTTCTGCTCCACCTAAACCTAATAGAGGTGTATAACCAAAACACTCCTCGTAATCTAACTCATTATATTGTTTAAGCGCTTCGGGATAAGGCTGCCAAGATAAATCTTCATCTCTAAATTCTAAATCAGCAATATTTTGAAAGAAAAATTCAAATGTAAACATAATGGTCTTTACTATACCATACCTGTAATTAAGTAATCTAACATATCCATCTGACCAAATAACCAAGTCTCCCATACCCGTAGCAAACAATACTATTGAATCCTTATATCTTTGACTACTCTCCTCCAAAATCTCTTTAAATTCCTCTGGATTTACACTTTTAAAATACCCTTGCATAAATGTACCAAATCCATAATTACTCCATAAATTTATTATTTCATTAGGTACTACATGTTTATACTTTTCAATAATTTCACTCGGAACTTTATTATGCAACTTAAAATCTTTTAAATATTGTTCCATCTAAACTCCTCCTTTAATGTGTTAATTTTACATTCAAATAAGTACTTTTTAGTTGTTCTGGTTTCATGTTTCTGGCTAATTCCTTAATTTGTTCATCAACAATATCAATTCTATACCGCCATTGACTACCTATAGAAGAATTAATCCTTTTATCTCCCATACCTCCTATTATTTCTGCCTTTCCACCTGCTATCTGGTCAGGGTTGTGAAGTGCAGCTTGAGTATCTAGCCATTCCTTGGCTTTTTTCTTGGCATTGGATAACGTTAACCCTTCTCTTTGTAGTTCATTTACCTTTTGTACATAAGCTTCTTCTCTAGCAGCTTGTTGAGCAGCATTACCTTCAATAGCTCTTCCCTGCGCTATGTATCTTTCACGATTTTTTAAATACTCATCAACTGTAAGCTCATTCATACCTTTTTCTTGGTCTTTTAATTGTCTTGCAAACTCTTCTGAATCATGTTTTACATTTCTATTAAAGTTCACTTCAATTTCTTTTATTTTAGGTAAATCATTTAAATGCTTACTATTACCCGTACCCTTAACTCCCGAACCACCATTCCCCTTCGCAAGTTGATAAGCATCCTCTTTAGCGGTTGCTCGCACTCTTGCCAAGTTTTCTGCTATTTCTCCAACAGTTGCATGTTCTATATGAGGAATTTTTATTCCCATTCCAGTGTCTGCTGACCTGATTGCTACGGGGACCTTCGTTTTTTTCCATGTATGTAATGCACTCTTTAATGTCTCATTCTCCTTTAACGATTGTACCACATTTTTCCCCATATTTGGATGGAAGTCAGCGATTCCCTCTTTCCATTTTGTGAGTTTTGCCAGGGATCCAAGGTCGAGTGTTCCTTTGAATGCTTTTGCTGCTGAACCGAGTCCTGGGATGAGGTCAAGTGCTCCGAAGAAGCCAGCTTCTACTTGTTCTTCTTTGCTTAGTTTTCGGCGCGTTCCCCAATCCTCCCCTTCGATGGCACTTTTTACTTGGAGACCACCGTAGACAACTGACGCTGCGATTCCGAGCGGTGGACAGAAGATTGTCGTGATGATCAGTGCTCCGCTGATTGCTACATCACGCCATGCTTCTAATTTTTTCTGTTCGTCTTCTATAGAGGTATACTCGAATCCTCGCATAGATGGGACTAGTTGACGATATTCTTTGTAGTTTAGTTTCGCATCTGGATTTTGCTTTTTGACTTCTTTATACTGCGCGCGAAGTACGTGATCAAAGGCCAGTGAATCTTTGAAAATATCATCTACTGTTATTTTTTCTTTTTTTGTCGTAATGGTTTGCGGAACCCCGTATGCATGGCTACTTGGTAATGTTGTTGTCGTTGTGGCACCCATTCGATTTTTTGTTTGAAAGTCTCGAATGGATATGTCTCTCATTGTTTGAGCAAATTCATCCATCTTTTTATAGAACGGTTCATCTATATGTTCATATACAATCTGTCCTGCTTTATCACAATAGTTTTGCAGTGTTGTATAATCCTCAAGTAATGTATTTATTTTCTTTTCTTGTTTTCTATGATAGAAATCAATACATCTATCTGAATCTAAGTCTTGTATTCTCTCTTGTATATCCTCTACAAGTTCATCTGCTTGCCGTAAGTTCGTGATTGCATCTTTTGTAATCTCATTGATCCCATCTTTCATTTGTTGCCAATGCTTTGACCTATAATGCACATCCATCTCTTTTCCATCCCCTACTTCCGTATCCAGATTATTCAAGAACTTCTAATATTTTTTGTAATTCCTCGTCTTTTTTTATCATTTCTTCAAGTGTATAGTTCACAACCATTGCAGCTTGTTTATAGTTATCCGCCAATTCCATGGTTTTTTCTAATATGTCTTTATAATGATCGGTAACTTTTGTTGCCTCGCCTTTTTGATAGAAATAGGACTGTGCTAGTTTATTAATACTTTGCTGTACACCATTCGCATACAAATTATAAATTGTTTCAAGGCGCATCGCGATTGTAACCATTTCAGAAAAATTTACTAATACTTCTGAATTACCACCTGCTCCTCCTGTACTTCCACCACCCATAGATACTTCCATTAACGCATTCCTCCTAATGAGAATTGTCTTGGATCAATTAACTTTTTATACGGCATTTTCAAGCTGTCGTATAACTTCTTGTTCACAGCATATAGACTCGCCCACTCATACTGCTTACGTTCGATATCAATTTGAATGAAATTTTCTCCCTCTGTAAAGTACAAGAAGCATTCCCATTTTCCCTTGTTGCCTAGTCGCCAATCCCGCGGACGAGAAAATGTTTCAACAGCCAATACATCTTTTTTGGACAAATCCATTTCTTCAAAGAACCGCTGCTTTTCTTCTGTCATTTTATTCGTTAAAAAAGTATGCTCTATTTCTCTCGGTTCTCGCATTAAAAATGGGACACGTTGTAATAACGAGAAATAGACATCGCGCTTCGCTATGTAATCAATTTCGTATTCCTCATTTTGTTTTCGTTCCGTCAATACGGCTACTCTATCTTGATCTTGCGGCAGAAATCCGATTAAAAGGTTATTAAACCGCGTGTACTCGTTACTTTCTTGATACGCTTTTAATAATTCAATGAGTTGGAAGGCCGCTGGTGTGAGACCATTCTCCTCTGTAATGAATCTCTTCGCTTTCAACTTTTCTGTCGCTTTTGTTACACAATCTGGATCTGCTAAAGTAAGTTTTTCGCGCTCTGGTAAACCAAATAAATATGTAATGCCAGCGGCGCCAGCTAATACATAAAGTTCACCAGGGGTAAAACTTTCAATTGTATGTACCATTCCCTCATTCCCCCAGTTCTATTTTACAGTTTCTTTATCTCTTTAACTTCAGGATGATTTGTAAAGGATTGAATGTGTTCATCAAGCTCTTTTAATGCTTTCGTATGTCCTTCAAGTGCTTCTGCCATTTTTGTATTAAATTGAATTAATAATTCTAAATAGCTTAAAAAAGCATTACGTGTTTTTCCATTCCAATGTGAACTTATGACGTATGCTTGTAATTCCCTTGCTTGCTGGAGTGAATCTTTTACTCCTTGTTCAATTTGCTCAGCATAAGAAAGAGCATTTAACGCTTCACTTCCATAAATTTCAATTTCTTTACTGTACATTTCTATCCCCCCATCGTACTCCATACTTCTTTATCTTCGCTTATTTTCCGATTAAATTTTTCAGCGCATTAGCCGCTGCTTCAGCTTCAGCTTTATTTTCCGCATCTGCTTTTGCTTTATATTCCTCCCACTTGTAATACGCTTTATTTTTAGCAGACGTAACGTCTCCTAGCATTTGACGAAAATAGTTGACCATCTCGGTTAATTCCGAATCTTTCTTGTGCCGAGCCGCTTCAAATTCACGGGCAGGAATTTTATCTTGTGGCAATCCATGACTGCTTTCCTCGTAACTACGCTTTGCTGATTCCGCTTCCTCGATTAAAGTTCTCAGTTTACTTTCTTTCGCTTTTAAATATCCATGTAGTTTATCGTAATTATCCCGCTTTCTTTCACTATCTGTATATGAAATATGAAGAAAGTTACCAATGGAATCTATCAAATGCTCCCCCATGTTTTTCCTCCTTTATAAAATGATTGTCTTTTCGATATTTTACATATAGTCCATCTTGTAATTATTTTCGAAATTTTTCTTATATAAGTAATTTCATATGGATATTCTATCAAAAAATAATAGCTATTTCACCATCTATTAAAATAGAATGCTTGTATTGTGTTCCGTTCTGCTAAATGGAATGCAAGAGTCATCCTTATAAATGAGGTGATAACGAAAAAAATCGAAGTGATCTCTCACTTCGAAAAAAAACTGGACTTGTAAAGTTTTATACACTTCCACAATCCTTCTCTTTATTTCAACTTTCCCTCAAATACAATTCTTCTTCCGCATGGTTCTACAACTATTTTCCCATCTTTCTTTACTTCATGAAAGATCGGTTCTTCCATGCGGCGTGATGGCGCATATCCTTCTTGTTCCATACGCGCTAAACAGTCTGTAATTGTTTCATTTTCTTGTACTTCAAATTTCTTCTTTTTAGGTTGTTTTGTCATGTCCTAACCTACTTTCTATTTTTCTTGATGCAAATTGATTTTTCATATATGCGATATATAAAAGTGCAATGACTGCCATTATCAGCATAACGGCTATAAAAAAGCTTGTATACTGTATTCTTTCAATAAATACGCCTCCTAATACAGGTCCTAAAATACTTCCTATACTAAAGGAAATTCCCGATAATATATTCCCAGCGGGCAGCAAATGTCTCGGTAATAAATCCGTCATAAATCCAAGCCCTAATGAGAAACACGAGCCAATTACCATCCCAACTAGAAGCATACACCCAAATACAATCCAATAATACTCATCAAATAGAGCCGCAATTAAGAAAATGATTGTACTCACACTGAAGGTCCACGTTAAAATTCGATCTCTTCCATATTTATCACTTAATATACCAAGTGGTATTTGTGTAATAATCCCTCCGACTGCAAATGCAGGTAATAAGAACGATACATCGGATACAGACCATCCTTTTCGAAGTGCATATACTGGTAAGTTGCTATTTAGCATGGCTTCTAACACGCCGTATGCTAATGGGCCTATTAATGCAATCCATGCGAAAAGAATGACTTGTTTATAACGTGAGAAAGATGTCCCACCATCCTTTCCATTTTCTTCTTGTATTGGAAATGCATTTTTTGTCGGAAGCAATAGTAACCACCCGATTAAACAAAGAATTGTTGATACAATAAATGGCGTTGCGAGTCCATATTGGACAGTGCTAGCTAAATACGGACCTACTGCAAATCCAATCCCGAAAAAGACTCCATATATAGACACTTGTTTTCCGATTTTATTTCGATCCGCAGTTGTCGTAATCCATGTTTGCGTTCCAACATGAAGCATATGATCTCCTACCCCAACGAAAAAACGAAGAATAAACCAGGCCCAAAATGAAAATATTTGGGTAAAAAAGAATAATGAAATAATAACGAGAAATCCACCTATTACAATCACCGGTTTCATTCCAAATCGTTGCATTGGTTTTTCAAGCCATGGTGAAATAAATAAAATTCCGATATATAATGCGGTTGCATGAAGGCCATTAAAACTAGAACGAATTCCCTCTTGTTCAAAAATCATTGCGATAGCTGGCAATAACATCCCTTGTGACAAACCAGAAATTGCAACAATCCCCACCATAATCCAAAATGTAAAGCGCATTGACATTCTCTTCCCTCCCCCTTTTCATACTCACCAAAGCTTATTATAAACTGTTTTCACAACAACGTGTACAAATCGAACAAGAAAAAAGAAGCAAGAAGATGTCTCTTCTCACTTCTTACCCATCCCACACTTTTGCCTTTATAATATGAGGAAAATGTTTATAAAAAGGACTTGTATATACTACCGAACCGTATAGAACAGGATATGCTGGAACAAATGAAGGAACGTAACTTGACAAATATGGGAAGAACGGTGGTTCAACCACTTGCATATACGTCGGATGAATCAGCACTTTTTTATACGAATGCCCATCATAAGGAGATTGAAATATAAGAGAAGGTTCATGCATTCTAAACGGGATCATATTTTTATTCCTCCTTTGATACAAATACTACAGTATATGTATCATTTGTATCTTCTGGAAGAACTTATTTACCATTTAACCAATTTGTTACGTGCTGAATATATTCATCTAAGCAATCAATGAATGGGGAATGCCCACAATCTTTTAATATCGTTAACTTTGCATGAGGAAGATGTTTCGCCAATTCTTCTCCCACCACTTGCGGAACAACATAATCTCGATCCCCTTGCAAGACAAGCGTTGGTACCTGTACATGATGAATATGCCCATTTCCTGGTACTACTCCATTATGCTCATCTGAAATATTAAACGTAATTAAAGCATAGTTAACATCAACGAAATTACGCTGCGTTAACATATCATCTAAATATTTGTCATAGCGCTCTGGATCTGGTTGATTATGTGTATAAATTAACATATTCCATAACGTTCGGTAGTAGAGCTTGTTCATCTTTTTTATTGCCTCTAAAACAGGCACAATTTGAACAGGGTCTTGCGCGATTTCTTCTTTCGTTTTTAATAATGTAGATACGATTGGTTGCCCATTCACATCTTTTTTAAAGATTGGATATCCTTTCATGCCAACAGATTCTACTAAAATAAGGTTCTTAACCAGCTCTTTATGGGAAGGTACAAATTCCATTGCAACTCCTCCTCCCATCGACCAACCCATCAATGAAAACTCTTTTAATTGTAGTTCATTAATCCATAACTTCACATCATCTGCAAAATCTCGTAAAGAATCAATTGGTCTATGATATGTGGATTGTCCGAATCCCCTTAAATCAATCGCATAAATATGATATTGATTCTGCAATTGTTCTATAACTAAATCCCAATGCTGCGAGGATGTCATATTTCCGTGAATGAGTACAAGTATTTCTTTATTTTGCCTTCCGACATCTTGGTATGCGATTGTTTCCCCATTGGGTAACGAGACAAACTCCATTGTTGCAGACTTAGGCATCACAAGTTCCCCCATTCATTTTTAATAGAAAGAAAATTCCAACTTAAACTTAGAATAACATGTAGAATATATGTTCTCAATATAAAATCTATACAAAAATTTTACATAAAACAACATGTCCATCACTAGACAATTTTGACAAAAAAGTATATAGTTAGCTAGGTAACTAATTTGAAAGGATTAAATAAATGGACGAAAAACAGCACTTTTTTCATGTTGTCAGTCAAACATCTCGTAAGTTTACGAAGAAATTTAATGAACGTGTATCATCTACAGGTTTATTTAGTGCGCAGTGGGCTGTCATTTTCCGTATTCATCAAACAGGCCCTTGCACACAAAGGGAACTGTGTCAATACTTAAATGTTGAATCTCCAACAATGACTCGTACATTAACACGTATGGAATCTATGGGCTGGATTATTCGAACGGAGGGAAAAGATCGCCGAGAAAAGCTTATTTCCTTATCAGAAACTGCACTGGAGATGATTCCAGTATGGCAACAAGAAGTTGCTGCTTTCGAAGAAAAAGCACTGCAGAATATTAGTAAAGAAGAGATGCAACGAACATTTCAAGTATTACAAACGATTATTCAAAATCTAAATCATTAAAATTGGAGGGATGATTATGCAGAGTAAAAGACTTTGGACGAAGGACTTCCTTGGAACTTGTTTCAGTAGTCTATTTATCTTTTTAACATTTTACATGCTTATGACCACTTTACCGGTCTATGTCATTGATGGTCTGAAAGGAAAACCAGAAGAAATCGGTTTAGTCGCAACCGTTTTCCTGATTTCTTCTGTACTATGTCGCCCCTTTACAGGAAAATGGCTTGATGATTTAGGAAGAAAGAAAATATTATTTATTTCTCTTTCTCTATTTTTAGCCGCTACCGTTATGTACTTTGGTGTACAAAGTTTCTTTTTATTGCTTGCCCTTCGCTTTCTACATGGAATTGGATTCGGGATGGCAACGACAGCAACAGGTACGATCGTAACAGATGTTGCACCACCGCATCGTCGTGGTGAAGCACTTGCCTATTTCGGTGTATTTATGAGCCTGCCGATGGTAATCGGTCCTTTTTTAGGTTTAACAATTATTGCGCACTTCTCATTTACTGTTTTATTTATGATTAGCTCTATATTTTCATTATTTGCATTTTTACTTGGTTTACTCGTAAAGATTCCACATGAACAACCAGTAAAGAAACAAGATCACGAAAAAATGAAATGGAAAGATCTCATCGAACCATCATCGATTCCGATTGCTCTAACAGGTTTTATTCTAGCATTTTCATATAGTGGTATTTTATCCTTTATTCCCATTTACGCCAAAGAGCTTGGTTTAGAAGAAATGGCAAGTTACTTCTTTATTTTATACGCACTTGTTGTTGTACTATCTCGTCCATTTACTGGAAAGATGTTTGACCGTTTTGGTGAGAATATGCTTGTGTATCCTTCTATTATTATTTTCACAGTTGGAATGTTTATCTTAAGTCAAGCACAAACATCATTTTGGTTCCTTGGTGCAGGCATATTAATCGGTTTAGGGTACGGAACACTGATTCCAAGTTTCCAAACCATCGCCGTTTCATCTGCTCCAAATCATCGCCGCGGTTCTGCAACAGCTACGTATTTTTCATTCTTTGACAGCGGTATTGGGATTGGTTCTTCCGTTTTAGGTATTATAGCTGCAAGATCAAGTTATCATAATATGTATTTCATCGCTGCGATTGTCGTTGCCTTTACATTGCTTATTTATTACGTTTTACATGGTAGAAAACAGAAATTCAAAAGACAACGTACAGACGGACAAATGTCTGCTTAACATTCATAAGGAAAGTAAACTTCTCTGTTTACTTTCCTTATTTTGTATTTCACAAATAACAAGCGTATACTTATAATAGAAATGATAAGGAGGTACATCCATGAATGTAAAAAAATCTCCCCTCTTATTGCTTATTCTCACACTGTTATTTATCATAACAGGACTTGGATTTGCTTTTTTTAAACACAACAAAATAACGCCTTCTAAAGATACGGTAACAAAAGAAAATTGGTTACAAGACCCATACTTACGTTGGTCCTATACAAATATGAAAGAATTGGCCCTTATTCATGAAGTACATAATGACCCAAACAACGTTACGCACTTCCCTATCGCACTACAAAATTTAGATCGTTTCTCTATAAAACAAGAAATTGGGCGAGATATTCCTTTAAAAAAATTATTAGATGAAAATAAAACCGATGCATTTGTCGTTGTACATAATGGAAAGCTTGTTTACGAACGCTATTTCAATGGATACAATCCAAATACCCCACACGGAATGGCATCTTTAGCGAAAGTATTTACCGGTGCACTCATCCAATCTTTTATTGAAGAAAAGCGCATCGATGCAAACCAGACTGCCGAAACATATGTGAAAGAATTGCAAGGCACCCCATTTGGAAAAGCGACAATTCAGCAGTTAATGGACATGCAAGTGTCTGTTGAATATCCTACGCATGGATTCAGACAGCCCGGGCTAGAAAACCAAGATGCACAATTGTATTTAGCTAGCAATATGCTGCCGCGCCACTCAAATTATGATGGTCCGATGAATATTTATGATATGTTACGCGAGGCAAAAGAGACTGCCCCGCCCGGAACTACTTTTTCTTATAATAATGGATCTACTGAAACACTCGCATGGATTATACGAACAATCACTGGCAAGACTTTAGCTGAAAATGTAAGTGAACGTATTTGGTCAAAAATTGGTATGGAGCAAAATGCTTATTATGTTACCGATGAAACTGGAATTGAACAAGCAAGTGCTGGTTTAAATGCAACGGCAAGAGATATGGCAAAGTTTGGGGAATTGTTGTTACATAATGGACAATATCATGGTATGCAAGTTCTCTCCTCTTCTATTTCAGAAAATATCAAAAGCGTACGTAAAGGTGAATTAGCAATTGAGCAAGGGACATCCATTTCGTATCATAATCAATGGTGGATTCCTCATAACGAACATGGTGCCTTCGAGGTGCTTGGAAGCTATGGGCAACGCCTTTATATCGATCCAAAAACAAATATGGTCATTGTCCATTTTTCATCTAATGCTGCCCCAAGCAGTGATGTACATACAACATATTCCGATATGTATGTAGATATCGCTAAACATTTAGAAAAGCTTTCACATGAGTGAGAGCTTTTCTTTTTAAATATCTGAATTTTCAGTTTAATAAAGGTTATTGTACTCCATGTAGCGAATAGTTACAAAAAATATGAAGGAGGTTGATGAACTTGTTTCGCTCTTTTACAAATGGCTGCGTCGCTCTTGTGCAACGCTTTTTACCAGAACCGTTTATTTTATCCTGTTTGTTAACTGTTTTTGTCATTTTCTTTGGCATGTTTGCTACAGAGCAATCCCTCATTCAAATGATTGCTCATTGGGGTGATGGCATTTGGGGGCTATTATCCTTCGCGATGCAAATGGCCCTTGTACTTGTTACCGGCTCCGCTTTAGCAAATGCCCCGCTAATTCGAAAAGGTTTGATGAAAGCGGCTCAGTTACCAAGAACAAGCGGGCAAGGTATTATCGCTATCTCTATCGTTAGTTTGTTAGGAGCCTACATAAATTGGGGGTTTGGCATTGTTGTCTCCGTTTTATATGCTAAAGAAGTTGCCAAGCATATAAAAGAATTAGACTATCGTCTTGCAATCGCTTCCTCTTACTCTGGATTTCTCATCTGGCATGCTGGACTTTCTGCCTCTATTCCACTAACATTAGCGTCCGGAGGGGAGACGTTAATAAAAACAACGGCTGGTAGCCTAAAAGAAGCAATTCCCATTACCGAAACATTATTTTCACCATATGCTCTTGTTCCTATCATTGTCTTTTTTATTACAATGCCACTTATCAATAGAGCAATGCATCCAGATGCGAATCATACTGTTACTGTTGATCCAAATGTATTTCATGAAGAAGCAGCCGCTCAAGAAACAGAAGTTCGTACTTTTGCTGAGAAAATGGAAAACAGTATTTGGATTACGATTTGTATCGGTCTTTTAGGAATCATTTATATGATCCATTACTTTAGTACAAAAGGCTTTAATCTCACGCTCGATATCGTGATTTTTATATTATTAATCGCCGGCCTTATTTTTCATCGTACACCTATTCAATATATTCGTGCCTTTTCCGAATCAACAAAAAGCGCTTCCGGCATTTTATTACAGTTCCCGTTTTATGCTGGCATTATGGGAATGATGATGGGTGCAAATAGCGAAGGACTTTCACTTGGCGGAGCTATTTCAAATTTCTTTATTCAAATCTCTAACGAAACAACCTTCCCATTATTCACATTTTTAAGTGCAGGAATTGTCAATATCTTCGTTCCATCCGGAGGGGGGCAGTGGGCCGTACAAGCTCCGATTATGATTCCAGCTGGTGCAGAGCTCGGTGTTCCCGCTGCGAAAACGGCGATGGCCATCGCTTGGGGAGACGCTTGGACAAATTTAATCCAGCCATTTTGGGCATTACCAGCTTTAGCAATTGCAGGATTAGGTGCTCGCGATATGATGGGATTTTGTGTGATTCATTTACTCTACGCAGGAGCCATCATCGGTTTATGCTTACTTTTCATTTAAATGATCATACCAAAAAGCTAGTTTTTATACTAGCTTTTCTTCTTTCATTTCTATTTTTCTTAATACACGAGCTAGATAAAAAGTTGAAATTGTTAAGATAAACCATATCCAAAATACATTATATGGTGAAGTGCAATAGACATTAATCACTCATATGATACTTCATTTTCTACACAAGCAATCACTCTTCTCCATTGCACAATAGATAGTTGTAACGGTTCATATTTCAACACATTGGTTAAAGCACTTTCTATATATGCCGGATTTTCACTTAAAAAATCCCAACAGAGTACTTTTGGGAGATAATACGCTCGAAATGTTTCACTTTCTTTTATAAGCTGATCAACCTCCCGCTCACAAATTCCTCTTGCTAAATAATCGGTCCTTAATTCCTGATATACGTTTTGAGAATGCTCGCGATACTGTTTCAGTTGGAGCAAACACATTATATATGTGCGAAATACATCATCTTGCCGCTCACAACATTCCATAATTCTTTCCACTTCACTCATCGTTACTCACTTCCCTTACATCCCCAAAGTAAAATTAAAAATTCTCTTTCTGTAATATATTTTCTACAATCTTTACATTTTTAGAGTTCTTTAATAGTCTTTGTATAACTTTTATCAATTCTTCTTTCTCTAATGTTTGTAGCTTTTCTCTCATCACCTCTTCTCCAATACTTTGAATTTCATATACAACTGCTGCCATATGCTTACAATAGTTTTCATAAGGACACTCACAACTACTGCTTATAAAGTCTTCAAGATGAATCACTACCTCATAATCTCCGTAGTTCCCTCTTACAAGTGCAAATACTTTATCATTATGTACTTCTACATCTTCTACATATCCCTCTTCATAATATTCACACCCTCTATTAATAATGTGCTTAGGAATCCATTTTTTCATCTCGTTTATTAAAAAAGCGTACATAGAACTGTCCTTCCTTCCTTAAATTCCCTTTTGACTTCATTTTATATCATGTGGTATTCTATTACATGTCAAGTAGCAAGCCTATAAGACAACACAACTGACACCTAATCGGCAAAGGTGTCTCTTTTCATGTTTAGCCGAATGAATGGCCTCTTTCAAGGCATATTCAACTTTTAATACTACACACTCAACACCATTCCCTTGTATCAGGCTGCTTTCGCAGTCTTTTACTCTACATATCGTCATAATTTTTGAATAATTAATAGCATAAAGTGAAATTTTAATCAGTGGGGGTTCCTTCATCCCCACTGATTATGAGCCCTCAAATAGCAGGATAAAAAAGAGAGGCTAGCTCCCTTTTCGCGCCTTATAATAAACACCTTTTTCACTATGATGGCATTCATCATTGGCTAAAGTAATTTTCCCATCTAGTTTTAACTCATCTAATAGTCTTGATAAATAAAATTGGTGTAACATTTTTTTTGTAAATTTCCCCTCATGATTCGATTCGATATAGTCTTGAATATCTGCCAATGATATCGCTTTATCCTGTTCCATCATATATTCATATACTGCATTACGCAGTTTTACGTACTTTTCAAGTTTCACCGTATATTTGCAGCCCCTTTCTTCTTATTCTCTTATGATTGAATGGTTTTTTATAATAAAAAAACCTCTTCGATAAGAAGAAGTTACGTTTCATCTCTTCATCTTATCTTTCAGAACAAATATGTTCTGCTGGAATTAGCACCTGCATCGCGGTTGCTGGGTTTCTTTGGGCCAGTCCCTCCACCTCTCTGGATAAGAAAATATTCACTTTATCTCCAATGATACCCACTTCTCTTATAAATGTCAAATCATAAACATGCTTATGTTTTTTATAAATATCCCATACTACAAGTATACGCAAAAAGCAGGACTTGATAATGGCGAAACATGCGCGCAGATATGTTCTAGATTCCTTTTATTCTTTGCAAAGATGTGATGATACTGTTTACCTTTTAGAACAAAAATAGAAATAAACCGTAATCGGTGCTGGATTTTACGTATAATCTTGTCCAACTCTCTTAGTTCTCACGAATTTTCAAAGTAGAAGTGTTACTGCTCATCCATATCAAAAATCGAACCCTTCTTTACATTGTATACGGTAACACTAGTAGCGCTACTATGAAAAAATAGACTGAATTGAAAATCTCTAAAATCCCTACTTTTAAAATAGAAATTTTCTTACCATATAATAAAATGGCTCGAATTAAACTCGGAAGGAATAGAAGAGAAAAAAGCGGACTCCAAATACATAATAGAATTGGTAACATAATATGATATCCCCAAGATAGATTGCGATATAACAAATTATGTTTTTCCCGTATCATTGTCTTCACATAAAACGTACTTCCTAAAAAATAAAGAAAGGATACAGCCGCTATCCATAATGCAATCGTGTCAACAGTTTTCATTGAAAAATAATAACCAATTAGACTACCGATACAAAAAATGATTATAGCACAAATATCATTCGTTAATGCACGTTCCTTTTTTTGATGAGCAAAATATATATTCACTATAAAAAGAGGAATAAGGATACCAATAAACATAACAATTTTCCATTCATATAATAATGATATTATCCCAAATATGCCCGCAATCATAAAATATAATAAAGCGGCATATAGAAACTCCTTTTTTCGTCTCTGCTTCATATACATAAGAAATGGATAGGTTGCCAAATATATAAATAACCAAGCAAGAAATAAGGGAATATGATATATAGTAGGATTACCAAGTAATATGCTAAGTAAAAATGGAATAAGCAGCATTCCCCATGCACCATGCTGCTTTGGAATTACAAGCTTCATATGTTTTTTCATCTCCTCTTTGAAAACTTTTCTCATTCACTATTATATAAAAATCCCATACAAAAATTAGAATATATTCAATCAATTTCTTGACACTTTTGTGGATAAAAAAAATACTTCTTACCTTCGTAAGAAGTATGAAAGAGGCAAACGAATATGTAAGTCGCGACCCTACTCTATATGAGTATGCTGTAATGGTTTCACATATTCACTAACTATTCGTATTCAAAATGCCATATTTCTTTTTAAATCTCATTAAAATCTTAATCCATGCAGAGCTAAATAACATAAGAAAGATCACATTTGAAATGGCATGACTTATATCAAAATAAAAACTTGTCGCATAATATGAAAGAAGCGATTTCCACGTCACATCTTGTATAAAACCAAGAAGTCCCCAGGCATTCATAATCCAGCCAAAGAAAAAGCCTGCTAAAAAGCCGAAAATCACTCTTCCAAGCAACTTTTTCATCATCCATGTGTTACGAAAACAGCCAGCTATAAACCCGATCATTCCCCACGAAAACATTTGCCATGGTGTCCAAGGACCTTGTCCTAAAAAAATATTAGATACAATCGCTGCTGTTGCACCAATCATAAATCCTGCTTCGCTTCCAAACACAACCGCCGATACAATGATAACAAATGAAGTTGGTTGCACACTCGGTATAATAGAAAATGGGACACGACTAACAGCCGCTATAGCCGCTAAAACAGCTACCATCACAATTTCACGTGAAACAAACGCGCGCTTTTCAAAACGTATATAAAATGGCAACATCGCCAAAAAGAGCAATAAAAAGCTAGACAATATATAATGTTTGCTCATGATAAGCGATGTAAAAAGAAGTGTACTGACAATGACTAGAAAAAAACAGACTATAAAAGTAAAGTATCGTTTGGACACGCTTCGTACACATCCTCCCACGTTAATGCATAAGGCAACCTTTTCCGAATAAAACGGTTAATCGCTGTTGTATAAAAGAAGTTACCGCTAAAAAATTCTTTTGGTGCATCATTTATCATTACCTTTCCATCAAATAACATCATACACTGATCCACATATTTTGCAGCAAATTCAATATCGTGTGTTGCCATGACGATCGTTGTTCCTTCTCTTTGTAAAGCTTGAAACAACCGGCCTAATTTTTCTTTTTTTGCTGGATCTAACCCTTTTGTCGGCTCATCTAATAATAATAAACTAGGCTTTGATAATAGCGCGATACATAATGCAAGGAGTTGTTGTTCTCCACCGCTACAATCATGTGGATAACGTTCACAAATAGAACGAAGCCAAAACCGATCTAGCATATTTTCTGTCACTACATTTGCTTCTGCTCCATACAATTCACGGGCTCGCTCAAATATTTCTTCCCTCACTGTATCACAGGAAAAATGATAGTATGGATGTTGCGATACATATCCAATTTGTTGAAACCTTTCCTTCGAATGAAGTTTATGAATCGCTTCTCCATTCCAGCGTACTTTTCCTCTTCTTACTTTTTGTAAGCCTGCTAAAACAGTTAACAATGTCGATTTTCCCGTACCATTTTTTCCGACAAGTGCGATCCATTTTCCTCTTTCAATACATAGCGTTAAATCTTGTAAAACAAACGGACTATGTTTTTCATATTGAAACGATATATGATCTGCTTCTAATATAATATCTTCTTGTTTCGCTTGCTTTTTACTCTGCTTTTCTATCACCATTCCAGAGCGAAGATGCGACTGAGCCTCACGCACTGTAAAAGGAATACTCCCTACATTCCATTCTAAAAATAATCTTGGAATTTGCGGAATAAAGGGATGCATCTTTTCATGTTGCCACATATTCGCTACAACAGCTGCTGGTTTCCCGTCATACTTAATACGCCCATTTTCCATACATATAAGTCTTGATGCAAGAGGAATGACTTCATCTAAACGATGTTCACTCATCACAATCGTAATCCCAAGTTCTTCGTTAATCCGCTTTAAAAGACTTAAGAAATCTTTTGCGGCAATGGGATCTAACTGTGCTGTCGGCTCATCCAACAATAATAATTTAGGTTGCAAAACTAGAACAGCTGCTAAATTTACAAGTTGCTTTTGCCCTCCAGATAAAGTATGAACAGATTGATGTAGCAAGTCTTGAAAGCCTAAAAAGCTAATGAGCTCTGCAATTCTTTTTTGAATCATATGAGATGGAAGTCCAATATTTTCTAAAGAAAAAGCCATTTCTTGTATAACTGTATCCATAACAAGTTGATTTTCAGGATTTTGGAATACCATGCCAACCTCTTGTGCCGATAATATATCTGGTATTTCCTGCAAATGAACTCCCTCATAAAAAATATCGCCTCTTCGTTTTCCAATCGGGAGTAATTCTTTTTTGAAATGTTTTAAAAGCGTTGTCTTTCCGCATCCTGATTCGCCTGCTAATACAATAAATTCACCATGTGTAACAGATAAAGAAACGTCTGCTAAAGCTTCTACGTCTTCATCAGCATATATAAACGATACATTCTTCATTTCTGCATGCGCCACCATATCCATTCCCTCCCCTCCATCATAATAGGTAAACTAATAAACAAAATAAATAAAACAAATTGTATACCATCATATTGCTGAAACAGAATCGTTTCTACTCTCGGATAAATAAGCAGTTTACCAGCCCCATAAAAGCTAAATAAACAGCAAACAAGTAATACAATTATAAAATAGATGACTACAAACCAATCTTGCTTAGCCATTCGATATCGAATATATGTACTTCGCTTTGTAATCCCAAACCCTCGCGCCTGCATAGAATCTGCTGTTTGCAGCGCCTCTTCTAGCGAGCAAACAAGCAATACTTGCAAAAGCTTCATTCCGTTTTTCAGTCGCTCTGTAAGTGAACCTGAATCCAGTTGTACACCTTTTGTTTTTTGAACGAGAGTGATTTGTCGCAGCCTTCTTATAAACAACGGAACAAAGCGGACTGTAATCATCGTTAAAAGTGCAACTTTCGGAGAAATTCTCGAAAATAAATATAAAAATTTATGACTTGAAATCGTATCATTGTAAGAAGTAAATGTAAACATAATGGCACTTAAAGATAATCCCATGACAATGCCATACATACACGCTTCAAATGTAATGCGATTATCCCCTAAACGAAATAATGTCGTCGCTCCTCTATGCGTGAATAAAGCATTCAGCGCAATAATGAGCAGAAAAAAAAGAAGCGTACTTGGCAGCATTTTTCTTATTTTTTCACCATTGCCTTGCATGATGTTCAAAATGAGTAGCAAAATAATGGCGCTCATTAAAAAAAGAGGATGAAGACACACCATACAGAGTATCATCACCCCAATATAATAGATAAAATTTACAAAAGGATGTAAAGAAGAAAAAATAATTTTCATAACCCTTTACCCAATGCCCTTTCCTAATTTAACACATATACCCATTCAATTTTATCTCCTGGCTTCACTGTCACTGCACCAGCACTTCGGTTTGGAAAAGTTCCATTTACACGATATTTCCATCCGCTCGTACTCGCTACATCTTTTTCGTATAAATCATTAATACCTTTTACATAAATACTATTTCCAAATCCACTTGCATCTACATCTAATCCTGTACGTTGCAATACTTTATAAACGGTGTCTCCTTCTTGCACATCCACTTTAGTTGCACCTAGTAAATACCCTTCATGCCCTTTCACAGAAATTGTAACTTGTTGTTTCTGCTGTTGTGGATCTGTCTTAGGGTCATGCTTCGGAACGACTGGTTGCGGAGCTGACTGTTCCTGCTTTGGCGTTTCTTTTGGCTCATGAACAATTTCCGGCTCTTTGTTCGCTTCAGGCTGTTCTTGCTGTTTTGATTCGGCCTTTTCTTCATTTCCTTTTTGTTGTTCAAGTGGTTGTTCTTCAGAAGCTACTGTTTGTTCTTTTTGCTCTTCTTGTTTTACTTCAGGCTGTTCTTTTTGCTCTTTTTGTTTCTCACTTGATTGTTCTTCTGCTTGTTTTTTCTCTTCTAATTGCTCTTCATTTGATTGCGGTTGTTCCGGTTGTTTTTGCTCTTCTTGTTTCGGTTCATCCTGTTTTTCTGCTTGCTTTTCAACCTCTTTTTGTTCCGTCTGTTTAGAGGCAACTTGCTGCTTAGACTTTATTTCGTTTTGCCCACATCCTACAAGCAAACTAAATGATAAAACAAGCGTGAAAAACCATTTCATCATGTTCATGTTATTTTCACCTTCCCTAATAAAATTAGGAGCAAATCATTGCTCCTAAATTTTTGTTAAGCTGCTTTTCGTCTCCATAAAGCGTATGCAGAAGCAATACATATTACACCCATTCCGACCGGTATAGCGGCTTCACCAGTTGTTGCTCCTGTTTTTGGTAATTGACGAGTTTGTGTCGTTTTCTCATTATGATGGTCTACTTCTTCTTGTACAGCAACATGTAATGGTTCATCTTTCGGTTGTTGCATTTGTTCTCTCATCTCTTGTTCAACTACCGGTGCTTCTACCTCAGACTCTACAATTGGTTGATTTGGAATTTCAGCTTCCATTCGATCATTTGACCAATCATAAATAGAACCGTTCTGATCTAAAAATGCTTTATACTGAATCAACGCTAAAAGTGCTTGTTCAGTAGCCATGGTGTTGCCTTCTGCATCGCTTGGCAACCACTTAAATTCACCATTCTCTAGTTGATAAGAAAGAAGATTTTGCACTGCATTTCCATTCTTTTTCGTAAACTTAGATTCAGTTGGATTACTTCCTATCGCCGATAAACCTAATACAGCTTGTGCAACACTGTTAGCATTCTCTTGGCCATCTGCCTCAAATCCACCGTTTTCTAATTGCTTACTTGATAAATATTGTTCTGCCTTCGCAACAGCTTCTTTTACTTCTTGTTGATTTTGATAAGGTGCTAACGCAGCTAACACCATCCCTGTTACATCTATACTACTAGCATCTTCCTTACTACTTTCCACATTATATGTCCAACCACCATCTGTATGCTGTGCATGTAAGATTTCTTGCACTAAAGCAACACGGCTCCATTTCGCTCCTACTGGCACTTCATATTTTTTTGTATCAAGCGCAATTAACGCAAATGTATAGCCGGTAACAGAATTTAATGTATCCGATTGATAAAGAAGCGGTATCAAATTTTGCCCCGCTACGTTCGTTGGATCTGCATTCATCGCTGTCAATCCGATTACAGTTCTCGCAATATCTGTTGCCGAAAAACGATGTAAACGTTTCTCAACTTTTTTCGTAACCGACTGTACATAATTGATTTTGTCTTCCATTGGCACTGCCTGTCCTGAACGCGACAGTCCAACGGCCATCCAGTCCGTACCAATCCCATCTTGTAACATTCTTTCTGCTGTTTTAGAAATGGCCTCTTCTACTTTTTTCCTTACTTCATTGTTGTCTACATATTGATGCTCTTCTGCTTTTGTATTTTGTTCTATCTCTGGTTCTTTTGGTTTGTTGGCTTCATCGTTTACTTCTGTCCCTGTATTTTCTTGACTTGTTCCTTCTACGCCTTTATTTTCTCGACTATCTTGTTTTTGTTCATCTTGCTGATTTTGACCCGTTTTACAAGTTCCTATTTTGTCTACAGTTTGTTGCAACGTTTCTTGATTCATATTGTTCCAATCTACAACAAAACGGTATGCGACAACGTCTCCAGAAGTTAATTTATAACTATCTGCTCCTACCATTGCTGCCTTATCGTTCACATCATATGTCCAGCCACTTGTAGCACCGCCCATTAAACCATCGATACCTTTCACAAACATACCGTATTGTGAATTTTCAGCTACTACTTTATCCCCCATGACTTTTTGTAATAAGCTGTAAGCTGTTTCCCCATCTTCAATTGACACTTCTTTCGGACAAAGAATAATGCCTCTTTGCGATTCCCCAATAATCGCAAGCGTTGCTGTTTTTCCTTCCGCAAACGTAATATGTACTGTATTTGCAAATGACACAAATACGAGCGCGACTGACATTATCGATGTCAGCAGCCATTTTTTAAATATTGCCATTCTTAATTATTCCTCCCGTTACTTACTATTGACATAAAAAGGCCCCTTCAAGAGCATACAATCTCACTTTAAAGTGAAAAATCAATTACATACTCTCTACGTATATATAGCATTCCTATTTGTATAGAAAAACTATGTAGCTCATGAAGACGTGTAATAATATCCATTACTACAAATTCTTCTATTTTAAGGAATCGGTAAACGACGCACCCATATATTCATAAAATAATAAATTTCTGTATTATTTTACTATTGACATAAGATTTTGTCTATGTTTTATTAGATTTATTTTCTAAGATTAATAGATTATTTTTTATGTGAAAAACTTTTTATTCCATGCCTTCATAAAGCTGCTTTTCCGAAACAACCACACCATCTTCATCCGCATACACATATTGATTTGGAATCCAATCGATTACTCCAAAATGTAATGGAACTTCTGTCTCTCCCTTTCCTTCTTTTTTACTTCTTTTCGGCATCGTACCTAACGCCAAATTACCAATATTTATATTTTTTAATTCTTTGGAATCACGAACATAGCCATATACAATAATACCTGCTAATTGTCATTTTTCCGCTATACTCGCCAAATTACCTCCGAGTAATACACAATTTGTAGACGCACTATCATCCACAATGAGAACGGTCCCTGCTGGTACAGTTTTTAATGATTCTTTCACTAAAAGATTATCATCCTTTACTTTCACCGTAGCAATTTTTCCATGAAACTGTTTTTTCCATATGATTGAAAAGTTAGCTGACACACTTGTACCTCATTTTCAAAGGCATCACAAAGACCTGCTGTTTTCCATATGTTTCTCCCTTTCTTCTTTTACATGATATGTTACATATTCTTATATTTTTTTATTTCCCCTGTCTTACATTGCAAAATTTTGTATACTATACATAGAACTATATATAAGGAAGTGTACTATATGAGTAACAAAACAAATGCTTGTCGACTTCTTGACCAACATAAAATCCCGTACGATGTCCACGAGTACGAATGGGATGAAGAAAACTTAAACGCTAAGCATGTCGCAGAACAAATTGATTTACAACTAGAACAAGTTTTTAAAACATTAGTTCTTAGAGGAGACAAAACTGGGGTTCTTATGGCATGTGTTCCTGCCCATAAAGAACTGAATTTAAAAGCACTTGCGTCGGCAAGTCATAATAAAAAAGTGGAAATGGTCCACATGAAAGAAATATTAGGACTGACAGGCTATATTCGCGGAGGAGTTTCACCTTTAGGTGTGAAAAAGAATTATCCATTATATGTGGATGAATCCGCATTGAATTGGGATGTGATTAGTATTAGCGCCGGCAAAAGAGGATTACAAATTTTTCTATCTGGCAAAGATTTCATTCAAGTAAGAAATGCTATGATTGCTTCCATTGTAATATAAAAAAGGAATAGAAAGAAAACTTCCCCTCTCATGCATTGCAGATGGAACATTTAAAAATTATTTATTAATCTATCATCCGCAATCAGCGAAGGTTCGTCTTTGCTGATTTCTATTTTTATTCTACATATTGTTTACATAACATAGTTATGGTGAATATTTTCAAAGAAAAAAAAGAAGAAACTCCCGTTGTTTCTCCTTTTTTTATATATTCGGTACGTTATGAAAGTTTCGTTAACAATTGACTCAAGTCCTTTTTCGTTTTCGTTGTTAATGATTTCATTTTTGCTATGTCTATTTTTTGTTTCTCCGCTCCTACAATTAATGGATATATACTTTGGCCGATTGTTTTATAATCAGTTGGATGTGAAGCCTCTAACTCTTTTTCAACTACATCCCATTTTTCATTTATTTGTTTTCCCAGCTTATTTACGGTATCTAATTTGGGGTTTGCTGCTAAATGTTTATCCAAACTTTCAACAAGTTGAACAACTTCTTTTACATTTGTTTTGACAGTTACACCTTGCTTCGTACCTTTTGTTGTTTTCCCATTTGTCGTTTGATCTGCCGACTTTGTACTTGTCTCTTTTTCTGTCGTTTTTCCACTCGCCGTTTGATCATCTGTTTTTACACTTGCTTCTTTTCCTGTTGTTTGATCACTCACATTTGTTTCCTTAGTCTTTTGATCTTTCTCTGTCTTTTCATTAGAGGATGTGCTTGTTTCTGTATCTTTCGTTGTAGTCGTTGCATCCGCACTTGCTGTTTTCGCATCTTCTTGGACATTTGTTTGTTCTTGTTTCACTTGATCTTTTTCTGTGGAAGTACCGCTACAAGCTGTCATAGAAAGCATTGTGCCAATCGCTACCGATGCAATTGTTATCTTTTTCATTTTCATAAAAAAGCCCCCTACATTACTAATTTATCCTCTCCCTTTACGATTCTATTTCTTCATACAAATCCCTTTCTGTCCGAACTACTTTCTTCCCGACAGTTATCTTCATATTTTTATCGAATTGCACTATGCATTCCTTGTTGATATTTGTAGATTTTTTACTCATTTAAAAGAAAAGAAAAAAGATATTGTCATATTATCAATCGTATACTTATCAAAAAATCTGCTATTTTGACAATCTCTTTATTTGATAAATAAACATCAGAAAAATCAATTTATTCACTCTGCTGATTAAAGCTTCATTTTATCACATAACACTACCATTGTTTACATAATTATATTATTAATCACTATATATCATCATCAATAATTTCTCCTGTTATTCCTCACCCTATTTCCTTACTAAGTAAGGAAATAAAACGAATTCTATCTATTAGCTCTACATTCACGCTATTTGCAATGAGTCCTTGTTTCAGTGCTATTTTTGCCACTTATAATCCTTTCCCTTTTCATTAAGTAAAAAATAAATCCTCTGCATACATACAGAGGATTTATTTTTTACTTAATATTTGCTAAAATACGTTCCGCACCTAATTGTATACTTCGAGTAATAATTCCATTCATAATGGTAAATGCAATGAATAGAATGATAAACATCCCCCACATACCAACTTCAAAATAGAAAAATAATGCGCAAACTCCACCTACAATAACTAGATCCATTAAAATATTGGCAAGGAAGTTCCATAATGTTGTATATCTATTCTTAAATAATTTTTGCTCTGAGTCCCAATGTATATCCGCAGTTTGTGCATCCCAACGTACACCAATTATATTTGTGAACCACAAACCATTGGCACTAAGCAATATCCATAATAATGTAAAGAGTGGTGAAATACCGCCAAAAATCGTCAAAACAACTCCAAATACAGCTAATATTGTTATATTCACAAACCATGCTGTAAATACTTTTGCCAAAAAGACATCTGATGCTTTTACTGGTAAATAACGATTCACATACCATGAACTTCCGTCTCTAGAAAAAGAAGTTGTAGCAATAACATTACTCCCCATTAAAAATAACCCAGCACAAAAACCAGTGCCTAGCGCTAAACTAGACCACTCTGGATTTTTTACAAACTTCGAAATCCACGTTAAGTTTCCATCTTGTACGAAAATAATAAAGAAAAACATAATTGGCAGAACAAAGGTGTTCACGATACAATTGATAAAAAATTGTGGAGTTCTAAATAAAATTTTGAACTCTTTTTTTATATATGCTTTTATGTGTGAACTTTGTACAGTCGATTTTTTAAAATTTTCTGCCGAAATACGTTCTTTTTTTGCCGTACTGGTTGAAAGCCCGATAACTCCTTTTAAATATGTACGTTGTGCAACATAGAAAAACAACACGAAAAAGGAAAATGAAATCACTGCAAAAAGGAATACATAAACAATTCCTTGCCAAGATGCATTTTCTATTAATCCCATCGCTCCGAAATATGTTGTTGGAAAATAATTCGTGATTTGAACCAATAAGGAGGATTGATGCTCAGCAAAATAGTTGGCTACCATATCTTCTGACGCTACATTTTTGTTTCTCCATTGCATAAATATATTAATGCCTACAATTAATAATAAGGTTACTAATCCAATGAATATATTACCTCTATCTTTATTTTTCGCAACGTTTGTATATCGCATAAGCAATGTCATTAAAAGTGAAGCAAGTACAAGTGGAATGATTGGGAAAAAGATATAAATGATTAGAACGTATACATAATACGTAATAAATGCACCACTCTGTATTCCATAAACAATGAAAATAGGAAATAAAATAAATGATGCCATTACATATTGTGCAATTAATACAGTAATAAATTTTGCAGTAATAATTTGAGCTGGCTGTAAAGGTAATGGTAATAACGTTTCAACGTCATTATTATAATAAAATACAGTTAAAATATTCGTAATACTAATCACAAATACCCATATGCTCGCAACAGCCAATCCCATACCAAGCAGCAACGTTTCTTGCCCAAACGCTTTCATTTGTACATACATCCCATATGTAAGTGGTCCAATAAATATGAATCCCGCAAATAATAGCGCTACAAAGGAAAAGACATACGCCCATCGTTTCTTTTTATCTGTTATAATGTCAGCATAATTTAATTTCAACAGTACCTTTGTTAATGTCCAAATTTTATTCATTTCCTGTCATCTCCAAGAACATTTTTTCAAGGGACTCATTCGATTTAAAATGATCTCTCATTTCTGTTAAATTCCCTTGAAACTGTAAGCTCCCCTTATTAATAATCGCAACGCGGTCGCATAACTTCTCTGCTACTTCCAATACATGCGTAGAGAAGAATACTGTTTTTCCTTTATCGGCATGTTCTCTCATCATTTGTTTTAAAGTAAACGCTGATTTAGGATCTAATCCTGTCATCGGTTCATCCAAAATCCATACATCTGGATCATGAAGAAGAACACCAATAATAATGATTTTTTGTCTCATTCCATGCGAATAACTTTGAATTTGATCAGATAAAGCATTGTATAAATCAAATCTTTCTGCTAACGATTGAATCTTTTCTTGCCGAACGTTATGTGGCACCTCATACATATCCGCCATGAAATTTAAATATTCAATCCCTTTCAAGCGTAAAAACATATCGGGACTATCTGGAACATAACCGAAAGTTTTTTTCGCCTCCAACGGTTCTTGTGCCACATCTTTTCCATTAATTACAATTGTCCCTTTATCAATTGTATGAATACCTGTAATCATCTTAATCGTTGTTGATTTCCCTGCACCATTTGGACCTAAAAAACCAAAAATTTCTCCATCTGAAACTGTTAAGTTTAAGTCTTTTACTGCATATGAATTCTCATTATAACTTTTCGAAACATTCGAAATTTCAATCATACCATTCAATCCTTTCCTCTATTACAAGTATTACTAGTATTACTTGTAAGATGGTATATTTATTATATCATAGTTATATCTTGTAATTTTAATATTTTTTATTTTCACGCTTTCTTAACCATAAAAATAAATATATAAACCTAAACCAACAGTTAACACAGCTGCAAGTAGAAGATAAATCATCGTAAGTCTCCTAATATTCCCCTTCGTTTCTTTACTATAATGTTCATCCCCTTTCCTACCTATCATAACTGTTCCAATTACAGTTACTACTACAAATCCCAGCATAAGTATCACTAATTGTTTCATATTTTCTTTCCCCTCCTCCACAACTATTTTATGTTATTCTTTTTATTTATCATGCTTATATTGTATCATTTCCCCAAACTTTCAATCTTCTTTCTTTATCATCTATTATGTGAAATAAATCCAATTATTACTAATACTTAGTAAAAAATGTGATATATTTATAACATAAAGTTATATATCATCTAAAAGGAGGTTATACATGAAAACGACATGGATCAAATATCTTGGATTCCTTGGCTTCTTCGGCTTCCTAGGGTTCTTTTATTATAAAGGAATGTTTAGTATGTTTTGTTTCTTTTCCTTTTTTACAACTTATAGGAAGGTCAAACACGATGAACTCTTTGAACAAATTGTTAATAAAGCGTGTCGAAATGCGTTTATCGTTTCATTATTGGCAACGGCTATCATTCTATTTATAGAAATTCTACTCCCAAATTCACCTTTACAAGAACTCGATATCGCTATCGTTTTCGGCTTACTGATTCTCACATTCAGCTTCTCTATTTATGCTTACGATATACCAATGGATGAAATGGAAGATACACCATGGCGTTCATAACGAAAATAAAAGAAGCTCGAGCGAGGTTACATATGACACAAGAAGATCTAGCAAAGCGAGTTGGTGTGCGCCGAGAAACGATAAGCCATTTAGAGAAAGGCAAATATAATCCTTCTTTACAACTCGCACATGATATCGCCAAAACATTACAGACTACAATTGATGAAATATTTATATTTGACGAATAACTTCTTCATATACAAACGAAGAGGATGCTATACAACATCCTCTTCGTTTGTTTTTCTCATCCTTACTTCTCTAATAACAATTCTTTCATTCTATCCAATTGTTCATTTGTGAAACCTAAGCCGTTCTTAGCATAGTTTTCTATATTTCCATATTTATTATACATTTCATCAATCGCTGCTTGTAAGTATTCAGCACGAGCCTCAAACATTGCACCTAATATCGCTTTACTCTCTTCACTCTGTAAATTTGCGCCTAACAGTTCCATCATTTTTTGATTTAATTGTTCGCGAAATCCATTACTTAATAAATAATCTTCCATTACCGTTTTTTCTGGAACACCAAGCAGAAGTAATAGTAAAGCTGAACCAAAGCCAGTGCGATCTTTACCAGCTGTACAATGATTAACGAGCGGTAAGTTTTCCGGATTTTGCGCAAGTTGCAAAAACTTCACAAACGCTTCATTTCCAGTTACAAAGTCTTTATTCATTTTCACCAAATATTCACCTGGCTTTCCTAACTTCGATACATCGCCCACTTGGAAAAATTCATTTATATTTAAATCTTTTGCTAAGTCTTGCATAACTGGTAAGCATACTTGTCTAACACCTTGAATGCGAGGATTCGGCTTATGTTTCACTTCAAAATCTGTCCGGTAATCACAAATTAATCTCAAACCAGATTGTTGTAAATAATCTATATCAGTCTCTGTTAAACCAGCTAATTCTTCCGAACGAAATATTTTCCCCCACTTTACTCTGCGTCCATCTGTCGTTTCATATCCCCCTAAATCTCGGAAATTAAATGCTCCTTGAAGTGGTAACCTGCGTTCGGCCACTGTAACAGCCTGCCCATTACTCCCTACTAATCGAAAGTAGGGACGCGCATTGTCGCTTGGACTTTCAATTGTACATGATGATTGTCCCGATACTCTCAATAACAATTCACCATTTTCTTCAATTCCTTCTGAAACAGTATCCCAATATATACGAACTTCCTCCGGCCCCTCTTCCCATTGTATATGTAACATATTCTCTTCATTTCGCTCAACACTAGCATGTAACCCAGTTCTTTGCTGTTTCATTATTTCATCAACTCTTTCTGCGTATTGTTTATATATTATTGTATTACATAAATGCTATTTTTGTCCCAATTACCGTTCTTTCACAAACTAAACATTTTTTGTTATACACATTTAGCTTGTACTTCTGCATGAACAAAGTTGTCCTTGAATATATAGAATACTAGAAAACATTGTACAATTAAAGAAAAGAGGAGGTTCACCTTTGAATATCCAAACGCTGCAGCAACAACTGGAACTCATTCAACAAAATGATTACTCACAAATGCAACATTTCGATATAGATGAGTTGCTCCTAGGTATGATGCAGCATATCGGGACAACTGATAGCTATATTCGCAATCAATTAATATATGAGTCTTTTTCTCATTTTATCCAACATCACTTTCTGTCCCACGATCAATTAGAACTATTATTGACAACATGCCTTAGTGAAGAGTATTTATATTTCGAGATATCATCTCCACATACTGATGGGGTATTCACTCGTTCTTATACAGCGTTATTAATTGCTTTAATTATTCAATTTGATAATGTTCATACATTTCTATTGCCCGAAACCATACTAGAAATAAAAGAAAAACTTATTACATGTATGAATTTAGAATCAGACTTCCGAGGACATATCGAACAAAAGGGATGGGCTCATAGTATCGCACATATTTCAGACGCCTTTCATCAACTTGTTCAAAACCCTCACATATCCGGTCCGTGCTATGAAGAAATCATTCATTGCTTGTTAAATAAAATATTCATTCACTCGACTGTATATTACAATAATGAAGATGAAAGAATTGCTACTCCTCTTTTAGCTATGCTATATTGTGATTTTCCAAAGGAAGCGTTTTTCACCATCTTATATAAGAAAATGAAGCGACTACCTCAAATTCGAAAGCGCTTATCCCTTGATGAATATTGTATGCTATGCGCCAATATAAAAACTTTTTTACGCACATTACTTTTTCGAACAAGAGAAGATCCTCATCTTACCTCACTTTCTAACCGAGTCGATAAAATACTACGAGAATTTCCGCAGTATTATTGAAACATTACATACATGAAAACATAATTTGTTTATAATTTATATAAAATACAGCGTGCATAAGAAGCATGTATTTTACTTTTTCTTGATAAAACAGGACGACGAAAATGGTGTTCAATGAAAATATGTGGCAATCGAAACAAAGTTACGAAACATATGCATAACAAAAGAAAGTAAGGGAAAGTCTGTCACTCCCTTACTTTTTTTTTACTTACCTCCTCTACATTCTCTTTACAATCCAACTATTCACCCCTAAAAAATTTTAAATATGTGCTCTTTCCTACCGTCGTATTTTCCGTATGGATTACACACATATTTATCTAATAAACATTCACTTTCTGTTTTGTCCAGAAGGAATCTCATTTATTTTGTCTAAATATATATAGATTCACAAAATATTCATTCATCTTTGGAGGATTTTTTCATGGTTAAATATATTTCCATTTTAGGTTCAACTGGTTCAATCGGTACATCTGCATTGGATGTAATTGCTAACCATCCTGAACATTTTCAAATTATCGGCTTAACAGCCAATCATAATATTGAACTTCTTGAAAAACAAATCGAAGCATTTCATCCTCGCATTGTATGCGTTGGTACAAAAGAATTAGCAACTACGCTTCGTCAGCGAATCTCCGGCAACATAAAAATCACATATGGTCCTGATGGATTAATTGAAGTTGCAACACATCCTGATACAAACCTTGTTCTTACTTCTGTTGTTGGTATTTCAGGTCTTCTTCCTACAATTGAAGCATTAAAAGAAAAGAAAGATATTGCGATAGCTAACAAAGAAACATTAGTAGCTGCAGGTCATATTGTTACTGATCTTGCTAATCAAAATAATTGTCGCTTAATTCCTGTCGATAGTGAACACTCCGCTATTTTCCAATGTTTAAATGGAGAAAACAGTCAAGAAATTGAAAAGTTAATTATTACCGCTTCGGGAGGCGCGTTTCGAGAGAAAACACGGGAAGAAATGGCGATGCTAAAAGTCCAGGATGCCTTAAAACATCCCAATTGGTTAATGGGGGCAAAATTAACGATTGATTCAGCTACATTAATGAACAAAGGTTTTGAAGTTATGGAAGCACGTTGGCTCTTTAATATTCCTTATGAAAAAATGGATGTTCTCATTCATCCCGAAAGTATCATTCATTCCTTAGTTGAATTTGTAGATGGATCCGTCATGGCCCAACTTGGTGCGCCTGATATGAGAATACCTATTCAATATGCTTTTCATTATCCAACTAGATTACAATCGAACTATAAAAAACTAAATTTATTGGAAGTTGGTAACTTACATTTTGAAAAACCAGATTTCAAGAAATTCCCTTGCTTATATTATGCTTATGAAGCTGGAAAACTTGGCGGTACAGCCCCTACTGTCTTAAATGCAGCAAATGAAATCGCAAATGCTCGATACTTACAAAATGACATTTCATTCTTTGATATCGAAAAAACAATTTACTCTACACTTGAAGCTCACGATACGATTATCAATCCTTCTTTAGAAGCAGTATTAGCAGCAGATAATTGGGCACGTGAATATGCACAGCAATGCATAAAGAAAGCGAAATTTTAATAAGTAAGTTTCGCTTCATCCCTCATTAATTATTCATCTTCACCAATCGTGCTTGGATGAGCGACCTTACTCCTATCGAAATTTGTGGTAGACGTCTTATTATCTATAAAAGTAGAACACTTAATCATTCAAAATCTTATCCAAACCATTTCATACACATTATTCAAATAAATTTTCTTAAAGGAGAGACACATATGATTTCTAAATTAAATCCAGCTTCTATTGAAATGGCAGAAGCTATTCTTGCTATTCAAATTCCGGCTTATGAAATTGAGGCAAAGTATATAAACAGTCATGCCATTCCGCGTTTATATGACCGCGTTACCGATATTCAAAATTGTGAAGAAACCTTTTATGGCTATTTCTTAGCACACACATTAGTAGGTTTTATTTCATTTACAAACGAGGAATCTTTCGTCGATATCCATCGACTCGTCGTATCACCAAACCATTTTCATAGAGGAATTGCTACTGACTTATTACTTCATCTATTCCAACTCTTCCCTCATATACATACATATATTGTACAGACAGGCAAAGCAAACACGCCTGCCCTTTCTCTATATAAAAAGCACGGATTTATTGCAACACAGAATATTTTGTTACCGGATGGAACACCTCTTGTAAAGTTAAAAAAATCTAAAAAAAATGAATAGTTTGACTTAATTTCTTTTGTATGTTATTTTTTTAATTATAAAACCTTTTGCTGAATCCACTATGTGGAGCGGGGGACCCATTTTTGTAGCATTTGCTACTTGGGGCGAATCTTTTTAAGTAGGGAAACTCTCACTTCCCGAGTCCGACAGCTAACCTCGTAAGCGTAATGGGAGAGGGAAGGTGCTTTTTACTGATGTTACACAGCATTCCTCCTTAACTATAAATGATTTGGAATCGATGTCACAAGAAACCTATATTTATAGTAAAGGAGACTCGTACAATGTTACGTTTATCAGATCATGAAATAAAAATGATGGAACAGCGTGTTCGATTGGAACAACAACGTACGTATCAAGCAAATAAAATGGTTAACAACTTGCATCACAAATACTTTTTCCAGCACATTTTTCAGCCAAAAAGATAGAGTAACAATCAAAAAAAATATACAAGTAGAAAAAAGCTTTGCACCATATTGCAAAGCTTTTTTCTTTTCAAGATTAACCATATCCCCCCCTTTTTTTCGCTCGATATTTTTTCACTTTCGCAATCGTTCCGCATGCTCTCCCTTCTTTTCCTCCCGCATACATCCCGCACCAGCGCTTACTTCCATTGCGAGAATAATCATAAAAGACCCAGCGACAATCTGGACATGCTTTTAATCGACTCCACTTTCCTTCCTCAACTGCTACTAAAATAATGTGTAATAGGATTGTGTAAAAATTCTTTTCCCCTACTGGTTCATATGTAATCGCATCCATATTTTCTGTTATACACACACGAAATGGATATTTTTCAAGCCATTGTTGCAATGAGCCTTTTTCCTCAACTATAAAGCGAAGTTCATCTCGAAACTGTTTTAGTTCATCCACTGTCCCAAAAGAAATCTCTTCATCCCAATGCCTTTTCGTAAAACGAAGTACATCTTCTATCGTATGAAGCTCGTCCACTTCCTCCCTTGTATCGTTTGGAATTCTCCACGTATTTAAAAATCTCCTGACAATTTCTAATTGTTCTGGAGCTTCTTGACTTTGATTCAAATACACTCACCATCCTTCCAAAATTCACTTTTTTCTGACTTTGTGTATAATTATAGTATAAAACAGTTAACCATTAAAATGTTTTAATGGTTACATTTTCGGAGGAGACTTTATGAAAAACTTTTCAACACCCATACGCATTATACTGATTTCTTCATTCTTTATGTCATTTGGATACTTTGCAGTATACGCTTTTCTTGCCATTTATTTAACGAATTTCTTACATTTTTCTGCTTTGCAAGTTGGAACCATTTTAACAATTATTATTATTACTTCACGAATGATCCCTTTCCTTTCTGGCATTATTGCCGATAAGTTTGGTTACATGATTATGATGATTGCCGGCTTACTATTAAGGGGGGGTGGTTTTATTTTCCTAGGAATATTTTCAGAGTTTCATACGATTGTACTTTCTTCTTCGCTTATCGGGTTTGGAACTGCTCTTTATGAACCAGCAGCTCGCGCCGTATTCGGCTCACAACCCGCGTACCTGCGCAAAGATTTATTTACATACTTAAATCTCGCTTTTAACAGCGGCGCGATGCTTGGTCCAATTGCTGGTACTTTATTACTCGCATGGAACCCTTTATATCCATTTATACTTACTGGATTTATGATGTTATTATTGGCTATTATGTTTATTTTTCTTAAACCTCACTTCCAAGTTTCTACTGAAAATATACATCTTTTATCTGGTTTAAAAAACGTTTTCGAAAACAAACATTTTCTCTCCTTTTCATTCATTATGATTTTCTTTTACATTATGTTTACGCAGCTTACCGTTGCTCTTCCACTTTATATGACCCATATCAGTCATAGTATAAAGCTAGGTGGACTTGTTGTTACAGTAAATGCCATTACAGGTGTTTTATTTATGATTCTATTTCGAAAGGCATTTCATCGTTACAACACCCTTTCAATTGTAAAATGCGGCGTACTATTAATGGGACTTTCTTTTTTACTTATCCCTTTATTGTCCCATCCGTATTGGCTATTTAGCTGCGTGATTTTATTTACCATTGGTGAAACACTTGTATTACCCAACGCCGATATTACAATTGCAAATTATAGTAATGAATCTTATACAGCAACATATTTTGGCGTCTATCAACTTTCTCTTGCGATTGGCTTTATCGTTGGAAGCTATACCGGCACATTGTCTACATCACAAAATGAAGGAACCTATGCCCTTTGGATCATCTTTGGCACACTAGGTATAACAGGGTTTATGTTGCTTTCTCTTTTACAAAAGTTTGGACAAAAACAAGAAAAAGATTTCATTCAAGATATGTAAAACCACTCATTTTACCTATATAAAAAGTCATCATTTTGAAACAGTGCAAGCAAAATGATGACTTTCTCTTTTTTATCAAGCGAAACTTTCATTATTCATAACTTATCTTCGTTTCACTTAATTCCTTACTATGTAACACTAGCAAAATAATTACCGTTTCGCTCTAATAGGTACACAAATTTCACAAAGATGGTTATCAACCATCTTTTTCATGTATCGCTCAAAAACTGGTCTTGTATCTATTTCATAGTCGCTATTTAGCAAGTTAGAAAAGATTTCAATCCATGCTTTTTGAATCGCCTCTGCCGTATGCTCTACTTCATAAATCGCATATTTCCCGCCGGGTAATTCACTTTCCGCAACAAAATCGTCAATTGGTTCATTTTTTTCAATAACGATGCAAGCATCATAACGACAACTTTCAGGTGGCGTTATTTCTGGATTGTCATGCGAAATTCCTAATACAATCGCCGTTTCATCTAAATGTTTTTTCTCCGCAGCCCAATTTTTTAATTTCTCCATCGTTTGCACGTTACCAAACCCGTATGGACCAACTTGTCGCACATATGCAATTCGATATTTTGGTAAGTTCTCAATCTTACTATTCATATAACCCTTCTCCCTTTTAGACATATTTACTACAAATCAAAGATTATCATGATTTAAAAATTTAATCATCTTAATTTTTAAAATCTTTATACACCTAATATAATGAACTTCCCTAATTTACACATCACAATAAAAGCGTCGTTTTATCTATAAAACAATATTTTTTATTAAGATATAAAAACACCTTTTAGCCTAACTAAAAGGTGTTTTTCAGTGTTATTAATGAATATCATGTTTTTTGAAGTTACCGCCTTTTACTTCCGCTACATCGTATACCGTAACAAAAGCATCTTTGTCGATTTCATGAATAAGTTCCTTCATTTTACTTTCTTCTAAACGGTTAATCACACATGTGATTTCTTTAAATTGTTCCTTTGAATAACCGCCATATACTTCATTATAGGTTGCACTTCGTCCTAACCGTTCTCGAATTGTTTCTACCATTAAATCTGGCTCTTTCGTAATAATTTTAAATGTTTTCGATCCGCTTAAACCAACTTCAACAATGTGGATTACTTTAGATGCAATAAAATACGCAATGGCTGACAGAATCGCCCCTTGAAGGCCAAACACCGCTGAAACAAAGATAAAAACAAACATATTTAAAAACAAAATTAAATCACTTGTCCCAAACGGTAATTTACGAGACAATAATACAGCTAACATATCAATTCCATCTAATGCGCCGCCATTACGAAGAGCGAGCCCCATCCCAAATCCTATAATAATACCACCAACAACGGTAACTAGCAATGTATCTCCTTCAATAATCGTTGGAATTTCATGCATCAGGATCGTACCAATCGCAAGTGAAGCAATACCGATAATGGAAAAAATAGCAAAACTTTTACCGATTTGCTTATATCCTAACCAAACAAACGGAATATTAATGACTCCAATTAGCATCCCTAATGGTAACCCAAATAGTTGTGAGCTAACGATACTTAAACCTGTTACTCCCCCATCCGATACGTTATTTGGAATTAATACCGCTTCTAATCCGTATGCTGTGATGAATGCCCCAATAATAATCATCAATACTTTCAAACATATTTTTAGCTTCTTGGGCTTGTGTGTGTTGATTTGACTCATGTTGTTTCCTCGCTTCAAACTTATTTCTCTTTTGCTTATGTTGATTGAATCTGCTAGATTCTATTTTAACATATTATTAACAAACTACCTACCACCTACATTACCTTGAAAGGGAATGTTTCTAGTACATAGAAGCGTATTTACTTAACCAGTAACTACAAACGCCGCTTACAACAGAACATACGTTCAGAACAAAGTAACCACTTTACTTGACCTAAAAAACAAGCTGCCTATAAGCCAGTTTACCAACTTATAGGCAGCCACCCCTCTTATTTTTTTATAATCCCTAGCTCAAATTGAATATATTTCATTTAATTTGCTTATATATGTTTATTTTCAAATACAAAACCTTAGTTTAACTATACACAGCTTCTTTCTTGCTTAAACCAAGTGTCTTAGATGTTGATGTATGAATTTCTTGGAAAAGTTTTGGATTTTCTACTAATGAAATACCATAGGAAGGAATCATATGTTTTATTTTTTCTTCCCATTTTTCCATATATTGCGGGAAACATTTTTCTAACACTTCAAGCATAACATTAACAGCTGTAGAAGCACCTGGAGAAGCACCAAGTAATGCAGCGATTGATCCATCAGCAGCACTAACAACTTCCGTACCAAATTGAAGCGTTCCTTTTCCACCAGTTTCAGTATCTTTAATAACTTGCACACGTTGGCCTGCTACCACTACGTCCCAATCTTCCCCTTTCGCATTCGGAATAAATTCGCGCAACTCTTCAATACGCTTTTCGTTCGACAGCATCACTTGTTGAATCAAATATTTCGTCAATGCCATCTCTTTTACACCTGCAGCGAGCATAGTAAGTACGTTATTTGGTTTTACAGAACCTAATAAATCAAGATTTGAGCCCGTTTTTAAAAATTTTGGTGAAAATCCAGCAAACGGTCCAAACAACAATGTCTTTTTATTGTCAATATATCTTGTATCAAGATGCGGAACAGACATTGGTGGAGCACCAACTTTCGCTTTTCCGTATACTTTCGCATGATGTTTCTCAATCACTTTTGGATTGTTACATACCATAAATAGTCCACTTACTGGGAATCCGCCGATATGTTTTGATTCAGGAATTCCTGTTTTTTGTAGTAAAGGTAAACTTCCACCGCCAGCACCAATAAAGACGAACTTTGCAGTATGATATTCAATTTTACCATTGTTCATATCATGAACTTTTACTTCCCATAATCCATTTTTCATGCGTTTAATATTTTCAACACTATGTTTATAATTTAATTCAACATTCTTGTTTTGTAAGTGTTCAAATAACATGCGTGTCAAAGCACCAAAATTCACATCTGTTCCAGATTCCATTTTCGTTGCTGCGATCGGTTCATTTGATGTACGCCCCTCCATAATAAGCGGCATCCATTCCATTAATTTTTCAGGGTCATCTGAAAATTCCATTCCTTGAAATAGCGGAATATTTGATAGCGCTTTAAAACGTTTTTTCAAAAATGTTACATTTTTTTCCCCTTGTACTAAACTCATATGAGGTATCGGCATAATAAATTTCTGTGGATTACGAATCAGATTGCTATTCACAAGATAGGACCAAAACTGTCTAGAAAGCTGAAATTGCTCATTAATTTTGAGGGCTTTTTTAATATCTATAGATCCGTCAGGTTTTTCGGATGTATAGTTAAGCTCACAAAGTGCAGAATGGCCTGTACCCGCATTATTCCATTCATTCGAGCTTTCTTCCCCTGCGCCCTCAAGTTTTTCAAACATTTTAATTTCCCATTCAGGTGCTAACTCTTTCAGTAATGATCCTAAAGTTGCGCTCATGATTCCAGCGCCAATTAAAATAACGTCTGTTTTTTTCTGCATGTTGCTCATGATAATCTCTCCATCCCCTATATTGGCAAAAAAGAATCGGCATCTATGCTCAAATATAAAAAGCAATATGCCCCCTAGGCCCCACCTAGGAATATATCTTTTTTGTCTCAATTATAACCATCTCATACTCTATTATAATAATTAATAGACTAAAATATCTAGTATTATCTGATAATTATTTATAGACTAAAATATCTGGTATTATTTTATGATGATAATTCGTCAAACGCGAATACATTCTTCAGAAACTTAAAGTGAACAAAAAGAAGAGAAACTGAAAAGCTTCTCCTCTTTTTAAGATGCGTGATCTTTCTTTTTCATTAATGTTCTTTTTTTCATTGCTTTCGTTAAATATCCACCTTTAAAAGAACGAATTTCATAAGAAGACATGAACGCTTTCGGCGCAATTCTGTTCACAATTTCCAACAGCTCTTGTTCTCTTGAACGCTTCGCCACAATGTCTAATCGATAACGAACAGAATTAATTCCTTCCCCTTCAAACAATGTAACACCAAATCCCGCATTTCTTAATTCATCCACTAGTTCATTACAGCGATCTAACAAACTAACATGATACGTAATATAACCGATAGCTAATTTATTTTCTATATAACCACCTAATAAAAGACCGGCACTAAAACCAATTATATAGGCTACAATATTCATCCAATTTGATAAATCTTGAAATACAATCCCTAAACTTATAATATAGATTGCACCTTCGAGTAAACCAACACCAGCAGCGGATCTTGTTTGATTTTTTACAAGCAAAATCGTCCGGATTGTTAAAACAGGAACATAAATAATTTGAAGTACAAAAATCAGTAACGCTTGTAACATATATATCCACCTCTTTTCAAAAAGTCTTTTGTCATCATAACATACAAAAGCTCGAGAAAGCGATGGTTTTCCCTAACATTTTTTAAGAATTTTCTTACACGTCACATAGCGCTCTTTATGTAGTACCCTTTCTATTTTTTCTTGTTTTCTTCTTTCACTAATTGCATGTTTGCATAAGCTAAGTTTGCAATCATCAAAAAGTGACCTCCTAAAATTCCCGTTCCAAATGCCCACATTTCCATTTCATGTTCGATTTCATACATAATAATGGCTCCTAATATCGCAGCTGCAAAACGATTTAAAATGCCGATTCCAGGAACTCGTTTCTTCAATATAATATTTCGTCCTATTTTCTCAACTCGTCTAGCTAATAGCCAAAGACAATATGCACTTACTGCTAATCCAATCCCAAAGCCGGTTACTTGTTTGGAAAACGGAGTAATCGTTCCTATAAGTAGCAAACTACTAAAAATCATATACAATTGCAATCGATAAACGCGCAATGCCATTTGAATCAACAATATCCGCTCCTAGTTATCAATTTTATTTTTCTTTTGATTCAGAAAGAAAGCAGCAACCTAAACAGTTGCTGCTTGTTCTTGTTGTTGATCAATTTTCCGAATTTCAATGCGCTTAATTTGATAAGAATCTTTTTCAAGCACTTTAAATTCATAATTCTCTGCTTCCACACATTGTCCTTCTTCAATCTCATGATTTTGCATCATAATCCAACCGCCAATTGTATCTACATCTTCTTCCTCAATGTGTAGACCAAATAAATCTTTCACTTCTGAAATCAACACTTTTCCATCCACAATCTTATGATGTTCATTTACGTGTTGGATTGGCGGATCTTCATCTTCATCATATTCATCACGAATTTCCCCAACAATTTCCTCTAATATATCTTCAAGCGTTACAATTCCAGCTGTTCCTCCGTACTCATCATATAATACAGCCATCGGAATTCGCTTCTTCTGCATTTGTAGAAGTAAATCATGAATTGGAGTTGTTTCCATCACTTCAATAATTGGGCGCATATACGCACGAATGGATGATAAATCTTTCGTATCATTGTTCATATATCGAATAAAGAAATCTTTTACGTTAACCATACCGATAATATCATCTTTATCCTCTCCAAAGATTGGATAACGTGTATATCGCTCATTTTGGATAATTTTCATGTGTTCTTCTACTGAATCTTCAAGATAAAAGCCAACAATCTCTGTTCGTGGCACCATTATCTCTTTAGCAATGCGGTTATCGAATTCAAAAATGTTATTTACATATTTATATTCTGCTTGGTTAATTTCTCCACTTTCATAGCTCTCCGAAAGAATAAGACGTAATTCTTCTTCCGTATGTGCTACGTCATGTTCAGAAGCTGGTTTTAAGCCAAATAAGCCTGTTACAACACGAGCAGAGCTATTTAGCATCCAAATAAACGGATACATCACTTTATAAAATATCATTAAAGGTCCAGCAAATAATAAAGTGATCCTTTCAGCCTTTTGAATTGCCATTGTTTTCGGAGCTAGCTCTCCAACTACAACATGCAAATATGTCATAATCATAAACGCAAGACCAAAAGTTAACACATGTGAAATGGAAGGGTTTAAATTCCACTTTTCAAACAATGGACGCAATAATTTTTCTATCGTCGGTTCACCTAGCCAACCAAGTCCCATTGCTGTAACTGTAATCCCTAGTTGACAAGCAGATAAATATTCATCTAAATTCGTTGTTACTTTTTTTGCTGCTAGCGCACCGCGTTTGCCTTCCGCAACAAGCTGATCAATGCGACTTGAACGTACTTTTACAATCGCAAACTCCGCTGCTACGAAAAATCCAGTAAATGCGATTAAAATCGCAACCATGACTAAATTAAATATCTCCAATGAATCCCCTTAGTAAAAAACTAAGGTGTTCACCTCCTGTATACTATAATGTTTTCTCATTTACGTTTCTTTTCTTTAGAAAACATAGCGCTATACAGAAATTAAAGGGGATAGATACAATTTACACTATAAAAACATCATTAGTGTTTGCATCAAAGCTGTCGTTTGACCAGATAAAGATTTTGATATTTTTTCTCGTTGTGAATCAGTCAATCCATCTAACAGAGGTTTTAACTGTGTTAATTCTGTTTCTAATCGCTGGATATGTTCTGTCACTTCGTTCACCTGTTTCGAAACGTGTTCATTGATACCGAGCAGCTTTTTCTTCTCCTCGATCCTCTCTTTAATCTCACAAAGCGGCATATGCATTTCTTTGCATTTCTCAATAAATTGTAGTGTTTCAAATGCTGTCTCGTCGTAATAGCGATAATTGGATTGAGATCGCTCCGCTTTTAAGATACCTAGATTCGTATAATAATCAATCGTTCGTTTCGAAACATGAGCCAAGTGAGCCAACTGTCCGATTCGATACACCTTCCCAACGATCTTCCCCCCTCATTTATATTAAGAACATCATACAATACATAAACTGTACAGTCAAACGTGATGGTTTATTATTCACAATATATGCTAACATTTCATTCCAAATGTCACCTGTATTCTATGATTTCCTTCTATTTGTAAAGGTAGTATCTTTCTATTTATGTTACCATTAATTTATAAATATTCACACAATAGGGGGATCTCTATGGCATTGGACATGAAAGAAAACTGTCAAACATGCAACAATTCACTACAATTAGATTCGGAAGCTTATATTTGTACGTATGAATGTACATTTTGTGCTCCATGTACTGAAAACATGCATCATATTTGTCCAAATTGTGGAGGTGAATTAATACGTAGACCAAAGAAAAAGAAACATCTATTTAAAAATCCCTTTTAATGTATCACCAATTATAGTAGCTAAATATTCATAACCCTGCTCACTAAAATGCAATCCATCCCGTTCTTCATTCTCTAAAAATCTTTTATAATTGGATTCTTGTATCATAAGAGAATGTAAATCTAGAAAATGACTTTTTGTTTCTTTCGCTACTTCTTCCATCACCTTTGCATACTGCTTTAATACTTCATTTGTTCTCGCAAGTTGTCTTTCTTCATCGACTGGCGCAGGACTAATAAGAAGTACCTTTTCTGGAGAAATGCTTCGTACAATTTTTGTTACATTTTCTTTATATTCTTCCTTTGGCACTTGCTTATAAAATGCCGCATCATTTGTCCCAAAAAAGACCGTTACAAAGTCTGGGTTCAAAGATAAAACATCCTCTTCTATTCTTCTTAAAGCATCAAATGTATCATCACCAGGAACTCCGGCATTTACAACTTTCCACTCTGGAAATTGCTCTTGTAGGCGCGGTGTTAACCGACGCGCACCATTCCAAAATGTTTCATCGGCTGTAATGCTATCACCAAAACATACGAATGTATTCATTTTTCTCTCTCCTTATTATTACATACCTTACTTATTGTACCACCATCCATAACACCATTCCCAATCAATTGTTCAATGATTTCTGAAACATTCATTTTCCCCATTCCTACTTCACAAATAGATTTAGAATTACCATAATGAAACCACCTTATCTATGATTAGACAATTACGAGAAAAAACCTTTAGAAATCCTTGTATTATATAAAAAAAAATACGATTTGTTTTTATTGATAATACAGTAGCGAATATATTTTCATTCTTCTGCTTCTCATCATATGCTGTCACTTCGCTCAACTTCACAAATCCCCCTCTTCGCTTTTATATTTAAAAAATACGGGAATAATAAAAAAATACTTTGAACACATAGGAGGCATTGTATGAAACCTGATTTCTTGCAAGCAATTCAAAACGCTGTTGGTCATATTGAACACATTCATATCGAAGAAAGCGGAGCGGACAGCTTACTCATTCATCATGATGATCCGAATAAACTAACACAAGTTGCGAAAACATTAGAAAGTCAAAACTTCTATTCTGCAATAAGACATAATGGACAAACATCATTTATTGAAGTCGTCAACAAATGAAAAAAGTTCGGTCATATCCCGAACTTTTTTATCCTTACACTGAAATTTCAAACTCTCTTACATACACTGCTGTTCCTGCCACTTCAACATGTAATACATTATCTTTCTCTGTTCTCTGCACATACACTCGTACACGTCCATCTTTGTGTATCTCCTGCCCTTGTTCAACAATACATATCATTTCCTGTTCTTTATCTTCCTTCAAAAATGTAGCATAATAGGCTCCCATTACACCAGAAGCTGTTCCTGTTACTGGATCTTCAATTGTTCCAGCATACGGTGATAAAAAATGACGACCATGCATATGCGCTTCTTCATGATACGTTTCGAAACAAAACGGATGAATAGACGCGTTAGGTATTTCTACTAAAATAGATGGAAAGATCTTATTATTTGGTTTCATCTTTTCGCAGGCAACCAATGTTTTAATAGGTACTAATAATGTCCAAACCCCTGTACTTCCATATACAATTGGTAATGTTTCATCTATATCTTCTTCATGAAGACCGATGCTCCGTGCTACCTCTTCTTTAGAGCCATGAAATCCTTGAAACTGTGGTTCTACTTGTCGCATTCGAACATATACTTCTCCATTCCCATCTATTTCTACGCATACTGGTAAAATTCCAGCTTTCGTTTCGAGCAAAAGGCTACGGACTTCTTTCCATACTCCTCTTGTGTAAAGAGCATATATAGTAGCCACTGTTGCATGTCCACAAAGATTCATTTCATGACCTGGCGTGAAGTAACGAATCTTTATATCGGCAACATTTGAAGGGAATACAAAAGTGGTTTCGTTAAATCCTACTTTTTCCGCGATACGCTGCATCTCATAATCTGTTAATCCTTCTGCATCTAATACAATCCCTGCTGGATTTCCCATATTGGGTTTATGACTAAATGCCTCATAATGAAATACCTTTATTTTCTTCATTTTGTATCCCCTCATCTCACAGACTTTTTCATACAAAAATTAATAGAAATAAACAAAGGAGCTATTCGTCGTTGAGCAGAGCCTCTCATCTTACTCTAAATTTTCATAATACCACTTACATTCATCTAACCATGCTTAAACTAATCCATCGCTGGATTACTCATTTTTCCAGTTAAAAATAAGAATGTTGATTTTTTCCCTTCAAAAAGAATAGAAGTAATATAACCAATACTCACAAAGCACTCTATTCACAATCTCAGTAAAAAAACACCATATCAAATGTATACCCATTGGATTAAAATGCAAAATAAATAATTTTATTATATATTACAATATTAATGGATATGTATACAAATTGCCTATCATAACATTACTATATCCCACATTCTCCTTCTACACATGATAGATATAGAATAGCACCACACTAATGAATGGGTGAATTTGTCCACGCTCTATCATATGCTTGTCCTTTCCCAAAACAGAGAAACGCCCTCTAGCAGACACCAACACTCTTCAGATACATATTGAGGTAACATCTTGGAAACTCCCCCTATTCATTATACTGTTTCCTGCTCGTCTACATTCCTTGTTATTGTATGATTTCTAGATATGGATTAAGTCAAAGATTATTTTTTAATTATCTCAACGAATAAAACTCAATATCCTGTCAATACTGTTGATAACCTTTTCTAACTTACCCAAAAGTTGAGCAGCTAGCTTTTGCTAGCTGCTCTTTTTTGAGTTCAGAGATAAGCCATGCCTTATCTTACATACCTTTGTTCGTAAGACTCTCAATGCGATCAAGTATTTTTTCTAGCCTTTGTAAATTTTGTAATGATGTGCTTGAAACATATTTATCTATTGATGCAAATTGTACCCATTGCTCACCCTTCTACATCCATTCCTCTTTTTTACAAAATGAAATTTTTATTATTTATTTCTCAACACTCAACATATCACATCCAATCACCATTATTGGTAATATATGGTTAATATGTCAATTTTCTCTTATGCACTTTTTACAAAGAACCTGTACCCCATGGCAGGTCCTGTTTGTTGCTAAAATAGTGTTTTTGTTTCCTCTTAAAATAGGCGAAATCTCACATTTTTATCACATAATATAAAATACCTAAATATGTAACAAGGAGGTTTATAGCATATGCACCCATATCAGGATTCACATCTACATTATCCAATTCGAAATAACCATCCAAGTTCAAATATACAATATTTAATTCAACAAATGACTAGGTTCGAAAATCGTTTAGATCATCTCATTAAGCTAATTGAAGATAGCAATCAATTGTTACGATCCATTGAGCAGCAAAAACAAATTATTTCCAATGGTGGTGGGTCGGTTATTATACGAATGTAAATCACAATAAGTTATAAAATACAACATTATCTAAACTAAGAAGTATGATAACCATAACCTTTAGCCATAATTATAACTAAAGTTTTCTTGAATATAACATGACAAGGAGATATTTTATGGAAAATAACAAGAATGGAATACTCGCTTTAGTTGTTTTTGCTTTAGCTTTAGCTTTTTTTGTTGTTGGGATGATTTATTCATTGTGGGGAACATTTTGAAGCGGTAATACGAGCAAAGACACTTAAAACCTCAAACTGCCTCAAAGACCCTAGCTTGTTAAAGCATGCACCGATACTTATGGGACAGCCCCTTTTCGAAAGCACAGAAATATTTAAAATGGTTATAATCATTTTAAACAGTTGGGAAATTTGCATTAACCAATTATATTATCCAAAGCATTTTATCACTTATGATTTTCTCAACGTGTTTTAAAGACATATCAAAATTAATGTGCTGGCAGCTTTGTATCTTTCAATGTATATGTAGTATAGTTTGGACTAAATTTTTTCGATTACAAATGGTTCTTATTCACGTACACTACACACAGAGTACGGTGATTTAAACATACAAATTCCACGTGATCGTAACGGTGAATTTAAACAACAGACAGTGGCGCCCTATCAGCGCTCAAATGATACGCTAGAAGCAACCGTTATACATCTATTTCAAAAAGGAATTACGATGACAGAAATTGCACATTTCATTGAGAAAATGTACGTTCATTATTACACAACTCAAACCATTTCAAGTGTGACCAAAGCTGTATCAGAACAAGTAAAAGCTTTTAACCAACTGCCCTTACATACACGTTACGTGTATGTATATTTAGATGCGGCATACATTGCCGTGCGCCGTGAAATTGTGTCAAAGGAAGCCGTCTACATCACTATTGGCATTTATGAAGATGGTTCAAAAGAAGTACTTGCCTATACGATTGCACCAACCGAGTCAGCGCATAACTGGAAAGAGCTCTTAGAAGAACTAAACGAACGCGGTGTGGAAGATGTGCTTCTATTTATTTCAGATGGTTTAAAAGGTATGGTAGACACTATCTCAAGCGTATTTCCAAAAGCGAGATATCAAACTTGTTTAGTCCATGTAGCACGCAAGTTGTCGCACAAAGTTCTCGTAGAAAATCGTCAAGCGGTATGCGATGATTTCAAGACTGTTTATAAAGCAGATTGCCTAGAATCTGGTCGAGAAGCGCTTGATGCTTTCTGTTTAAAATGGCAAAAGGCCTATCCAAAAATGGTGAAATCACTTCAAATCAATCAGCATATGTTGACGTTTTACAGCTTCCCAAAGGAGATTTGGAGAAGTATTTATTCAACACATTGAATTGAATCTTTTAATAAACAAATCAAAAAATACTCAAAGTGTAAAAAACAGTTTCCAAATGAAGAGTCAATGGAACGCTTCCGATTCTCGCAATTTGAGCACTATAATCAACGCTTCGCCACGCGTTGCCACATCGGTTTTAATAAGGCACGTGCAGCATTAGTAGCGATGTTTGAGGAACTTGAAGCGTAAAATTTTACCTACAAATAAAGTTATTTTTGTACCAAAAGTGACGTTCTATCTGAAAAGGTTAAAAAGTCATTTACGCAAAAATATTGACGGTACCAGAAAAAGGAATAGACAAAAATGCAAACATTGTAATTTATTGCATTTAAAATATATTTAATATTCCTATTTACCTTTCTCTCTTTTTAGTAATTTTAATAATTATAAAAATTACTAAAGAGATAATCATATAAGTAATTAAATATTTATAACCAAAGGAACTAAAATCAAAAACTAAATTTTTGAAAGTGATAACACCTTCAAAAAATACTTGTAAAATTAAATATACTGTTATGGTTAATGGAATTGCTAACCTAAAATTTCTTGGAATTGATATCCAAAGTTTAAACAAAAAAGCTTGAAATTTATTCAAACAAAACCTCCAATTCACATGATGTAAAAAGTATTTATCTTATATAAAAATATCCAAAAATACATATTAATTACAATAAACCGATATTTTACTAGTTCGCACCCGGCTAAACTAACAAAGGAGAAACCCACTCAAAAAATCTCCACCTTTCCTCCATTGCATTCCGAAATTCAGCTGATGTTTAACTTTCGACAAGCCGAACAGACCAGAAACGGGGTTAAGTTTCTCAACTTGGACTAGCAATTATATCAGCCGAACCATCAGTTTTTCCGTTCTCAATATTATTATTTTTCTGTACGAATCAACGCTATGTGGGGTTTCGTCCCCACACGACGAGCCAGCACTCACATCCAAAAACAAAGGAGAACATTTTTCTGAACATTCCCGATGATACATCTTGTTAAATTTCCGGTTATTTCTATGTGAATTATATCAAATCAATGTATAGACAAAAAGACTTATATTCTTTTTCCAATAGTTTATCATTTTATTTGTAAAGTAAAATGAGAGTGGCAATTAAATATATGGGGCATTATTTAGATATTTCTAGTTCTATTGAAGATTCGTTAACTAGATCTATTCAACAAGTAGCTCCAACTTGGGTACCAGATTGGAAAATTAAAGGTGTCGTAAAAACAATTACATTCTATTTATCGATTTAAATACATTAGAAGGAGGTAGTTTATGAAATATCTATCTATCGTTTCAAAACTTGTATTTTTTATAATCATACTTGTTATTGTTATTGATCATTTTGAATTATATAAGTATTTCGGTTTATCACAAACAATAACAAAAACAATAAATCCTTTCGGAATTTGGATAATTATTATTGCTGGTGTTTTATTGATTATAGAATGGATGCAAAATAAACGATGAGTTTGTTTAATGTATGTAAAAAGAATGTTTTTATCTTTAACATCGGTATCAAGCTAAGCCCATACAACGTCAAATAGAGTAGTGGTTGTTTCCTTTTTTCTCTTATAGCTTAGTTTTTGTTGTTGCTCATCTGTAAGTCGGTGAACAATCACACGAGTTGGTACTTTATCCGTCATTCCTACATAAGCGTAAGATATTTCATATGTTTGACCTGGCTGAAGAGAATTCATTAAGACCTCCATATCCATCACTCCGTACCTTTTTTGATTCTTCCATCTTGAAAAGAATCAGGGTTGGGATTTTTTGATAAATACATGTGTTGGATTTAATACAAGAAATATAATAAGCCTTTTTATCTTGTATATGTTGCAAATCTTTCAAGTGAAAATACCCTAAATCTCGGATAGACAAATCATTCGCTGTTACAGTTGGGACACACAGAGAGCCATAGGTTCGATCATGTTGTTTACCTGGACCTGTATGGATATGTAGGAATTGTCCGCTTAATAGATCATATTCAAGTTGAATTTTCATTCCAGCAGTATGGCTACACCCTTCCGCCCCAGGATAAATGGATGAAAATATATCTGGAAGCTGAAATACAGTTGAATCTAAAATACGAATACGCTTGAAAACAGAGGTGTATGGAGCAGAAATTCAGTTTTTTCACGCTCTATTAACAAGGCAGTTATAGCATCCTGGTTTAGCGTTAAGAATGTGAATATATTCTACTTCTTTATTATCAAAAATTTCATCTATATTTTCTCTTAAATTTACACCTTCTGTAACCCTTGCTTCTACAATCATTGAGTCAGCATTGTAGCCGCGTATAGATAGATACCTATGATGTAACATAAGCGGAATTTCATTTACACCTAGCTTAGCGGTAGTTGCCCCCTTTCGTATAAATATAGGACCACTTGCTTTATAAGGCGAATTAACATTATGATATTGGTAGTTCAGTAAGATTACCTCTTCTCCTACCTCTGCATCCTTCAAACTTATCCTACAAGGATATCCAGGATTTTTATTTGCTATTATTTTGACTGCCCCGATACTTTTTAATTCTTCTTCATTCATTAGAAATAGGTTATGAAACTCCTTCTCTTGTAACGCAACGATTTGAAAGTTATTTCTCATATTCTATCCCTCCTTAATTAGTTGTTATAAAGCATTTCACTAATGATGCAACCACTAAAGTTCATAAAACTTGTTCAATACTCCTGCCCGTTGTCGAAGATTGAATTTTCGAAATATTAATAGTGAGTTTAACATAAAATTCCACAGGAATCTCTAAAAAATCATCCTTTTTAAAATAGAATGATTGCCCAATTATTTATTAATAGCGGTTAAAGTAAATCGTTTATCGGTTAAACCTAGTTTCTGAGCTGGCGTTGACCTTGTCTGTTTAGATACTTTAGTAGCCAAACAGAAGCTGTAGTACGTTCTAAAAATATATATTTTTTGTTTTGGGGAATAATGTATTTCTTAACTTGATAGCGATGTGGCTGTACCCCTGTATGGCCTTGATGAAAAGCATATTGATGAATCTAATATAAGAGAAACTTTAAGATATGAAAATTTAGAAGAATTTGTTGAAAAGCAAAAAGATAAACTTGATACGAATATAAGCAAGAGTGGTGATAAATTATCAGGGAACGAAAAACAAAGGTTGAATATAGCTAGGTTATTCTAAAAAACCCGGATGATAATATATTATTCCTTGAAGATGAAGAGATTGTATGCAAAGGCTCACATGAAAGAGTTAGTGAAATAAATAAAAGATATAAAGAGTTTATATCTACAGTAATGTAATAAGTAGTTCTAGTATGGAAAACCAATATGTATTTAAATAGAAACAGCATCAGACTGATAGTGTTTTTACGTGAATAAGTTTTGATCTTCCATACCCCTCACGCTCTTTTTTTCAGTACGAGTATTAGCATGTCTAATGTTCAAAGATTTGTTATATGTTCCTTATAATTCCCCGTTTAACTATAAGATATAATTAGAATATTCCGATTATTCTTAATTAAAAATACTGGTGATAAAGTATGAATGCTCAGTTTAAAAAAAGGATACTTGAGTTAATAGTCTTATTGATAATAAATAAAAGGGATAAATATGGATATGCATTAGTCAAAAAATATCGAGTAAAATTGTCATATCTGAAGGAACTGTTTATCCAATATTAAGAAGAAATGTAAAAAATATTTTACATTTTAGGTTTTATATTATACTATATAAATGTAAAATGTTTTTTACATTTATATAGTAGGAGGAGTGAAAATGTGGAGAATAATATTAAGTCATTAAGAAAGGTACAAAAAATATCTCAAGATGAATTAGCTAATTTGTGTAATGTTTCTAGACAAACAATTAATGCTATTGAAAATAATAAGTATGATCCTTCTTTAGTTTTAGCTTTTTCAATAGCTAATTATCTTAATGTAAAAGTGGATGAGTTATTTGTTTTTAATAAATAAAAAATTATAGTATAGAAAGGTTTGAATATACATGTTAAAAAAACCTGATGAAATGGAAATGTATCAAAATATGAAATCATCGAGACCTACTCTTATTTTTTATTCTTTATCTTTACTTATTTGGTCTTTATATGATTTTATTAAACATGGAAAATTGGGTATAGCATTTGGAATTTTAATTATTGGGAATGCAATATTTTGGTGGGGAAGATTTTATTATAATAGGAAGATGAAATAATAAAAAGTAACATTATCAGTGAAATGTTACTTAATAGTATAGTTATTAACATGAACACAATAAGTTTATTTTTAGTAATATTGGTTTTAGTTTTAATAATCAATCCGATGTTTTTTGCAATACCAAAGTGGTTCTTACGGACTTTTGGTGAATTGCTCTTTTGTGTACTACATTGATATAATAAAAGAAAAGGAGTAAACCATGATGTACCCTATCTCTTGGTTAAGTCCAGTATGGGACACTTATTTGTGATCTACGTCATCATAGACCATTAGCGCTATTACCGAATCGTTCACCTGAAACACTAGCGGAATGGTTGAAACAACCTCCTCACATTCAAGTCGTGAGTTGCGATGGTTTTACAAGTTTTCGTCAAGGAATTTCTGACGCAAGTTCTTCTATTCTTCAAGTATCTGATCGCTGGTATTTTATTAAAAATGCTAGGAAACATTTAGATACGTTCCTCTTGTCAGCCGTTCCTTCTACTATTACTTGGAATGAAACTTCATCTATTTCCATTGAAACAGCGTTAACAAAAACAGAAAAATAAAACTCATACGCCAGAAACGAAAGTGGGACTTGATTCAAGAAATAAAGAAAGCCCATCGCTCCGGGAAATCTATCAATTCCCTAACGAAAGAATATCATTTAAATTGAAGAATGATTAAAAAATACATGAAAATGATGACTCCACCTACTACCAATCGTTGGCGCATCAGTCCAGCCCAAGGGTGTCATGAATCTATTATGCGTCTTGAAAAAGAGGGAAAAACACTTAAAACGATTGATCCACTTATCCGTAAGAAGGGGTATAACGGTACCTTTTCGGCTGTGCGCACACTTGTTGAAGGGATAAGGTGCAAACAGAAACGTGCTAATCACCCATCTCCTACCTATCAAATAGCTAGAAAACGTCTTGCCAGATGGTTTTGGATTCATCCCAATCATCTGAACACCTCAGAAAGAAGAGATTTAGAGCGTTGCTTCGAAAAATATCCTAATCTCCAAACTGTTTATGAAGTCATACAAGAGTATCGTGAAATGGTAAAACAATCTGATTATGAAGGATTTTTGCAATGGCTAAGAAAACAACTTTCCCATAAAGAACAACCCTTTTATCCATATACCGTCATTTACGCAACGATTTACAAGTCGTTAAGCATGCCTTTCTTCTTCCCTATAGTAATGGCGTGTTAGAAGGACAGGTAAATCGCTTGAAATCAAACGAATGTTGTATGGACGAGCTGGTTTAGCTATATTGCAAAAGCGCATGTTATATAAACTCGGATTTATTATTTTGAAAGAATAAAATTTTATACGGTAACAACGTTATATGAGATTTCACCAAATCTGCGTAAGAACCACTTTCATTTTGCACTAAACAATCTATTATTTTGTTTAGTTATCAGTCAATTAAGTACCTTTCTTCACATTATAATGACCGTTACTCATTACATTTGCGATACTATATAAACTAAGACTATCAATGCAATGGAGGTTTACAATATGAAAAATATAATGGAATTCCTCAACAATCCATATACTAAATACCTATTAGCCATGATGTAGGTTGTTTTATAATAAAGTTAAAATATTTTTAAATCGTAAAAAGGAAATTGACTTTTTTAACAAAAGATCAATTTCCTTTTAATATTTTATCGCATCTTTTTTCAAAGCATTGTGACTTTATTTAAAAGCGACAATAAAATTTTTTTTGCAAATTATATAATTTATACTATACTCCTAGCAAATTTAAATTAGAAACTGTTTCTCTTCCTATTGAATCATAAATTATTTTTGTTTTTCTCACACCCTTCAAATCATAGCAGTTTCTCCCGTCGAGAACGATTGGAGTTTTCATTAATTCACTATATTTCGAAATATCAAACTCTTTAATTTCATACCATTCTGTGAAGATAAAACATATATCTGCATTCTTGATAGTATCTTCAATGGAGGTACTATAGGTTATTTCATCAGGATATATTTTCTTAAAATTCTCAATACCAACAAGATCCCATACATTAACATTTGCACCCTCTTTAAGCATTATTGGAATATTTGCTAGGGAAGGTGCTTCTCTTAAATCGTCAGTATCAGGTTTGAAGGTTAGTCCCAGTATTGCTACATTTAATCCTTTGAAACTATCAAAATATTTTCGAGATTTCATGAGAGCTTGACTATAATTTTGTGGTGGTAGAAATCTTACTGGTACATTATATGCCATCGCTTCATATGTAGCAGTTAATCCTGGACTTGAAACTAACATTTTCGAATTTTGTAACTCTATCAAAAATTCTTCATGACTTAAATGTTTAAACTCTCCTCTAAATTTGTTTCCATATTCTTTTTTTAAGTATGTCATGACTTTATCATTACCTGTAACAATTATCCTATCAAACTTCGATTCATTCAAAGCTTCATAAGCATTTTCGAAAATCGTTTTCGGATATAATAACAAATCATCCATATTTTTCATAAACGGCGTTTCTAGCCCCGAAAAATTAAAAATTATTTGGTTTAATTCAGTATTTATATCTTTAGTCAATAAACTAGTGATTGGATCACAAACAATTAAATTGTTTATATCTTTTTTTAATACATTAACTTTCTGATCAATATCAAAATAGTTTTGCACAACATATGCATCTTATGACTATTTATATCATACGATTGTATTTTTGAGGCCGATATTCCTAATCCAAATCCTACCTCTAGTATATTCCCTGCATTTTTAGTGACTATCTTTGCTAACATTCCCATGTAATCAGACTCCCAAGGCTGCATGACTGGAATGACCCAAGATTTCTAGATTTCCCTCTGGAGTATATATTGCTTCTGCAGAACTCCAATTTTCCTCTAGATTTGAAAATCCAATTTCAATTCTGCTTGTTACTGTTTCTTTAAATAAATCAGTACTTTTCATAAATACTCTCCTTTTATATATACTTATCTACTTTATTAGTAGTTAGTAGCTCTTTTTTATAATAATAGAAAACAAAAGCAAATAATGGGATATGAATAACAAGCATTAAGATGATTAAGTTTTCATAACCACCTATGTCTCCTGTTAAGCCATAAATTAAAAACATAATTAACGAAATGATACTTAAAACTGTTGAAAAGAAAGAGAGTACAGTTGCTCTAACATTTTCTTGTACCAATTCATTTATCGTAAAAAATAAAGGGGGCTCTAAAATATCAATTGTGACATAGATCAGATAATACCCTATGATTGCCAAAATGATATTAGAGGATATGATGAATATTCCTCCGACAAAAAATATTCCCATAACCAATGTTGCAATGGTATTTAATTTGAATTTCATGACTAAATTAACATTTAGAGAAATAATTACACTAATAATTGTACTACCTAGATAAATAGTTCCTATAGTCGAGTTAGATAATTCTAATTCTGCAAAACGACTTTGCGTAAACATGATGACAGAATTTGTACTCGAAGAGATAATCGCCATAAATAAAATTAAAAATTGTATATATGGAAGTTTCTTTACTACTCTATATCCTGATTGCAATTTATTTATCATAGAAGGATTTTTTGTAACTTTGACTTCTTGTACACTTTCTTTAAATCTCAAAACGGCCAAAGTAGCTACAATACCTGCAATTGATTGCATTAAAAAAGGTAAACTTAAATAAGATGCAGCTGCAAATCCACCAATAAAAGCTGATAAACCTAACGCAGTAGCCACTAACGCTTCTTTAATTCCAAATATTTTTACATAATGTTTTTCCACGCCTTTTTCTTTTAAATGTTCATACACCATAGCCTGATCTGCACCACTGCAAAAAGCTGAGCCTATACCATCAAGAATGAATGCAATGATGAAAAAATAGAAATAATTAGACATATCCAAGTATGTACTTATAAATAAGAGTAGGAATGAACAACTACTCATTAGTAAGCCCATACTGATTACATTCCTTTTCCTTAGTAAATCCGCTAAAATGCCACTTGGCACATTGCTTAAAATCCTGCTCGAAAAGTAGATGATTTGTAATATACTGAATTCAAATAAACTAATCCCCTTATCTAGGATAAATATTAAAAATATCGGTCTAGTAAATCTTAAATTTGAAAAAATCATGTACATAAAATAAGTAGATAAATCTTTTATATATTTGGAGTCCTTGATTAGACCCATATGGTAACCTCCATTACTACATAGTTTTAACAACCTATCATTAAATAAAAATTAACTAGTCGATTATACCTTTAATGCTATATAAAGAATGGTAGACAAAGATACTCTGTGAGAGTCTTAATCAGCTATATATGTTTTCAAACTAATTTAGTATATGATTTCCAAATGTTTAATGGATTAGTTTTGAATTATAAAAAAGGTTACGTATTAAATTACTTTCCAATTCATTGCGAATTCCGTAGATTTGATTTATCAGTAGCTTTACTCTGTGAAGAAGATACGATTTAACATTATATAGCTCGATCCCAATGTATATACAGAATTTTTTACCGCTGATTTTTTATTTTTTGAATCATATAAATATTCAATTTATTATTAATTATAACACCACCAATAATACACTTAATACAAAAAATTTCAATATTTTTATTTTTTGTATTTTATTGCCACTTTAATAATTATTAGCAAATTAATAATTAAAACCATTGCATTTGCACATGATTCCTGTTTGAACTTATTGATATATTAGATATTTCTGGATTTTAATCTGACTATTTTCTAAAACTAGGTTCATCTAATAATATTTTTCTAGGGCTTATCCACGCTTTCAAATCTGTTAACATCGTAAACAAACAATTTTTTCACTCTCTCTATTAATAATTTATCACTTAAAATTTGTAACTACTCAGCCCCTACCCAAAATCAATACAAAGAGAGGTAATTATATCAAAAATTACCTCTCAAGCTATGTTTCGAATAATTCTATTTTTCCTGTTTTCATTACTTGTTTTATGGATGCAAACAAGTTCTTTTTTTGCTTCTTTAGTGTACTTAAAAAGCTTCGTGCCAGTGCGAAATTTTGTGCACCTGTCTCACTCCGGAACGTACCCGAGACTTTTTGTTTAACCTTTACCATTCGTAAGTCCCGCTCAGCTAAATTATTGTCGAATGGAACGTTTGGATTTTCTACAAATAGTAATATGGAATCTTGACGCTTTGAGAGTCGATTTAATCATTTTTCTGCATCATGATTCGCTATTGTAGCATTTTCCCTATACCCTTTCTCAAGAATAGCAGTATAGGTATCCTCCATCCACGCGACAGCCATGGGATTCAGAGATGTGTTTTGACGTTCTCTTTCTTGTTTTGCCAAGATGAGTATTTCTGTCATCTCCTGTGTCCATGTTTGCTTTGTTTGTTCGTGAATCGCTTTTAAATCACGAAGTAAATGGGCATTGCATACAGCGTGTTCACAATGTTCATACACAAAATACGATGCCAAGCAATCATGAACGGCAATGCCTTGGAATTTCGGTAAGACATCGATTTCGTTTATCGCATCTGTGCCACGTTTTTCATAAACATACTGTAACGTAACGTGATCCGTGCTCAATGTATGTAACCATTGTGTTTTTCTGTTACTTCGTAACCCTGTTTCATCAAAATGGATAACAGGTGCTTGGATCAGCACGTTTCTAGCTTGCGTCTCAAAGGTTTTCGTTAAATACGTTCCAAATTTTCGATTCATATTCCAAAGCGTTCCTTCGCTAATAGACAGATTAAAAAAGTGATGAAAAAACTCTTTTGTTCGAGCAAAAGGAACAAGTTGATAGTACATCATATACATGACCATACTTTGTACATTTACACCGTATTGTACATGGTGTTGCACTTCTTCAGGAAATACAGATTTCGTTTTCGTACCGCACTTTCTACACTTTTTTACTTCCGTTTCATGTTGCGTCACTTCTAGTTGAATAGGTGGAATATCAAAAACTTGGCGTGTTTTCACTTGAATAACAAGCGCATGTTCTAACGATTTCCCACAACATTCACAAGTCGTCACATAATGTCTGATTACGTAATCCGGATTTGAAGAATAATGAAGTGTATGACCTTTATGACCAGCTTGACCACCTGTCTTACGATCTGTTATTTCACGTAAACTTTTCACTTTCGGTTTACGTAGTCCATCAGATGAAGGTGGTTTATGGCTATTTATAGAGTTTTTTTAGCGTGAAATTCAAGAGCCAAAACGCGATTCGAAACAACTTGAAGTTGCGCCTGAAGGGATTCAATTGTTTTTTTATGTGCTTTGAATAGACGGTATAATTCTTCAGGTCCTTGATTGTAAACTTCTAAAAATTGTTTGTAGTTCATACACTTCACCTCCCTTGATTTGATATTTAAAGTGTTAACTAGTAATCAAAGAATCAAACGTGGTATAGAGATTTATTTTCAAAAAATGCAAGGGAGGCTGAGTAGTTACTTATTTTTTAATTCTAAAGCTACCACCATAATAATAATTCTCCCCAAGTTTCATAACAGCTATATGTGATCCTGGCTTATAAATTGATGTAATAGGCGTTACAAATCTATCATAATTATGATCCGTACCAGAATCATAAATTGTTTTATATCTTTACATATTTACTACTTCTTTTTCATCTTCATTTAATTGATATATCTTTACAATACCTATATCTTTATCACCTGTATAAGGGGTCACACGACCGAAAACAGAAAATTGTACGTTAAGGAATATTTCCCCATAAAAAAGACGATTCTTTTCTATATTTGAACTGTACCCCGAATCATGGACACTAAAAAAAGCCCATGATTCGGGGTTTTTGTGTATCTTTATAAGCAAATCTCGTTATAATGGATACAACGATAGAAGTGAGGTACGGAACATGAGTAAAATGATTTTTAATGAACGACAAAGGAAACAACTAGAAAAGAATAAAAATGTGGTAAAAGTATCAGAACGTTCGATTCGCTATTGCCCAGATTTTAAAGTAAGAGCTGTGAAAGAAAATCAACAAGGAAAAGGACCCAATCAAATTTTCTTAGAAAATGGGTTCGATTTAGAGATGATCGGTGAAAAGAAACCAAACCAATGTTTAAAGCGTTGGAGAAAAACATATGAACAATTTGGGGAGGAAGGATGTTATACAGAGCGTCGCGGAAAAGGAAGTACGGGGCGCCCTTCTTCCAAACTACTCTCTTCTGCTGACAAGCTAAAGAAAACAGAAGAGAGTATTGCGTTTCTGGAGGCAGAACTGGAATTCTTAAAAAAGTTAGACGAACTCGAAAGGCAGGCGTTACAGAAGAAGCGATTTTAACACCTCATGAAGCCTATACACTCATTGAACAAACGATTCGTCGCTTCCGGTTTCCTCGTATGGTGCGTTATTTTTGTGAACTCGCGGGCGTGAGTCGTAATGGATATTACGCTTGGCTTCGCCAAACAAATCAGCATATGGAGAGAGAACGGAATGACGAAAAAGATTACGAACTGATTCAAGAAATTTTTTACCGAAAAGAGAAAAAATGCGGTGCTCGTTTTATCAAAATGGAATTAGAAAATACAAAGGGGATTTGTATGAATCTCAAGCGTATTTACCGTATGATGCACAAGGATCATCTCGTAACGAAGATTCGCCGGGCGAATCCTTATAAACAAATCGCAAAAGCGACACAAGAACATAAGACCTGTCCGAACCTGTTGAACCGCCAATTTCATCAGGGAGAACCGGAACAAAAGATGGTAACCGATATTACGTATTTATTTTATGGGAAAGGGAAAAAAGCATATTTATCGTGTGTAAAAGATTGTAAGACGCGAGAGATTTTAGCTTATCACGTCTCTCCCTCTTTACAAATGGAGATCGTCTATCACACCCTCGAAAAATTGAAAGTGAGATTAGGAGGCACCATTCATCCAGAAGCCCTGCTTCATTCTGATCAAGGTGTTCATTACACTCATCCGGAATACCAAAAGCGAGTAAAAGAAATGGGACTCAGACAATCTATGTCACGTAGAGGAACCTGCTTAGATAACGCTCCAATGGAATCTTTTTTCGGTCATATGAAGGATGAATGAAATGATAAGTGTTGTCAAACATTCCAATCTCTTCAAGAAGTAATAGACAAGTATATGCAAGAGTATAATCATGATCGTTATCAATGGACACTCAAAAAAATGGCTCCGGTACAATACCGGAACCATCTTTTAAGTGCTTGATTTTTAAAGGTCTTTTTATGAAACTGTCCATTTTATAGGGTACAGTTCAGAGCTGGGATTTCCTTCTTTCATATAAAGGAGTGAAATACAGTGTGCCACATCTATACGCCGGAAAACAGATTTGGATTCTTCCTAGCCATGGTCACATTCTTAAACTGTATAACGAAAATGGTAAATGGATTGACGAACACACGATATCGAATCAAAAAGGGAGTACAATTTATAAGCAAGAACACTATGAAGGGATGAATAATAAACTTCCAAAATCATTACCAAAATTACGTGAATTATTTCTCGAAACATTTCCGTCAGGTAACGATTATGTAGAGCTTCTACAACAAGAAGTAAAGACAAATCACGCTTATCGTTTTCAAAAGATTTGGGAATTAAGATATTACTATGAAGATACAATCATTGATGTGGTACTTCAACAAGCTGTTACATATCAACGAACAGTTGGAGCGATTAACAAAACAATTAAAAGAGCTACATTTGAGGGAAATTGGTACCATCTTTGAAGAAGAAGCTGAGAAAGCAACAAAAACAAAAATGAGCTATATTAGATTTCTCGCAAGGCTGATAGAAGCTGAAACACTATCCAAAACAGATCGATCCATAAATCGGAAAATATCGTTAGCAAAGTTCCCGCGCATCTCTACATTAGAAGAATTTGATTTCGCCTTTCAACCTTCTATTAATGATACCTATGTACGAGAACTCGCTAACTTAGGTTTCCTAGAGAAAAAAAAAACAACCACTACTCTATTTGACGTTGTATGGGCTTAGCTTGATAGCGATGGGGTATCCTCCCCAAAAAGCTGATTTACAACGAATAGAATAACCCCCCATTGATACAAAGATTTTCACCTTAACGTTATAAATTCGAAAAATCCCGATGCTACCTCTAAACAAAAAGTAAACAGCTAAAAATATATCGATTTTTTAACTATTTATTAAAAAAACTAATACTATCCCAAATTAATTATTCTAGAAAATGAATTTTGCAAATCAATATCATGAGTAACAACAATAATAGTTTTTCCTTCATTATGAAGCTTCTTTAACACTTCAATTACTTGATCACGATTCTCTCTATCAAGAGATCCTGTAGGCTCATCAGCCAAAATAATATCACATTTTTTCAATAAAATTCTAGCTAATGCAAGTCTTTGTTGTTCACCACCACTTAAAGTATAAACTTTAGTTTTTAAAGAACAAGATAACCCAACTTGTTTTAATGCATCTTCCATTAAAATCTTTTTCTCTTTTTTAGAGATCTTCTGAAATTCAAGTGCAACTTCTAAATTCACATCAACTGTTTCAGTATCCATTAAAGCATAATTTTGAAATATATAACCTAAATTATCTCTAAAAAATTTTTTTCTATTCTTATAAGGATTATTATCTCCTTGAATAATAACTTTACCATTATCCGGTTCATCTAATAACCCAATTATATTAAGTAATGTAGATTTCCCTGTACCACTTTTCCCCATAATCCCAACGAACTCATTATTATAAATACTAACATTAAAATCTTTAAAAATATATTGATCCCCATACTTTTTCATGATGTTCTCTAATTTAATTTCTATTTCTTTTTTCATGTACTCACCCCTCTTTTATAACTTGTACCATTTTCTTTTGTTCACTTTTCTTAATCAATAAATAGATAAATAAATTTTCTAAAAGAAGGATACAGAAAACAAGATATATAAAATCAAACTTCTCTAATATACATAAAATCAACATTGAAACAAACCAAACGAAATTAGTAAACATCAAATATAATTTATGTCTTTTAAAATAAGAATAACCATGTATTATCTTAATAGTATGTTTCAATTTATACTGTTCTAAATAATTTAATGTTGTAAACATACTTATAAACAAATAACCCAACAAAGCAACAAATAAAACAACTAAAAACTGATATGCTCTTTCTACATGTATTTGAATTATACCTTCAATACGATCGTAGGCATTATATAATACTGGATAAAATTCTTGTAATCCTAAATTTTCAATCTGATCCTTAATATTATTATATGGTATTTCTTTATCTAATAACTTTATAAAATAGCCATTTTTTCCAACAACTGTATCATACCATGCAGCTTCATTACCATTTGCATTAGTTAATATCATCGCAATACCATCATAAAAACGATTATTGGTATCTGACGCGATATCATTAGAAAAAGAAAAATACGATTGATTATTCTTTATCCAAATTATATTTATTACTATATCCTCTTTATCAGGAAGCTCTTTACCGGCATCTTTTAAAAAAGTATTTTTGACTTTATATTTTTGAAGATAATATTCTTCTTCAAAATATCTTCTTAATTCTTGCTCATCTTTTTTATACTTCTCTGGAACTAAAACCGTAAGTCTATCATCATCTTCTTTAATATCAATTAACTTATCATCTAACCCATATATTGGATTTAATTTCAAATAATTATTATTAATAAGTATTGTTTTTTCTTCATAAACAGAAACACCTTCAACTTCCATTCCCATCTGTTTTGCCCTGTAAGCATCAGAAAATCGAGCTAAGATTGCACCTCTGTCATTTGTATACTTAAATAATTTATATTTTTTATCAAACATTTCAAGAATAGCTTTAGGATCATCACCACTTGGTAAAGGAGCTTTAGTTGGCATAACTCCATATGATTTCATTTGTTCCCATTCGTTTGCGTTTTTATAATAATATCGATAGGAATCCGAAAAAGCACTATAAGAAACAAAAAGTAAATATAATATAATCACCGAAAAAATCACTTTTACCAAACTATTTACAATTTGTATTTGTTTTAAAGGCTTTTTGTTTTTTATACTTGCAGAAATTGAAATTTTTCCAACTCTTATAAAAAGAAGTGACATAATAAAACAAACTATCATTCCGATTATAAATTGATAAAACAAGTAATCAATAATTATCTTAAACCAATACAAACTAAACAATGAATTTTTCATTGTTATAAAAATCATAACAACTGTAGTAGAAATAATTAAAGCTAAAAAATACAATTTAAATATTTGTAGAAAATATCTTTTCCAAATATCTAAAGATCCATAACCATTTAACAATCTAATAGCAGAGTTTTTATACTCTAAAAAATAATAATAAATAATTATAAATAACGATAAAACATACAACAAGATAATAGGAATGATTTTTAACCAAGATGATGTATCAATAACAGAATTATACTCATAACTAAAATAATTAATTTTCATGCCTAAATCTCTCTGTAATCTATCTATAAAAAGATCAATTTTACTATTATCGTTTAAAGAAACTATATAATCTCCAGCCACTGACTTATCTTTTGGAAACATTTTTAATGGTTTAATACTAAAATTATTGTCTTCCTTATAAGAAAATATTTCTCCTGTTACACCCTTACCTTTTGATGTAGAAATATTAAATTCATCAGATTTATTATCTGGAAATACTCCATCTAACAGTAAGAAATTTTCAAAATAAGAATCTGTATCATGTGCAAAATAAACATATTCCACTGATTTTTTTTCCGAATAAACAGATTTGAATACATTTGCATTATAATCATCAGAAACCTTAAATAATAATGATAAAAACTTCTCTGAATCAATTTTTAAAGAATTTTCATTAATAGTCACAACAAAACTATCTTCTTTTCCTGCCTTTTTCATTGAATCTTCTTGTTTACTAGAAAGCAAATCAAAATATATAAAAGATGAAAAAGAAAAAACAACTATGTATAAAAGAAATAAAAATCTTTTCATATATACTCTCTTTCTTTAAATTAATGATAATTACTAAATCAATAAAAAAGGGAGCAAAAAGACATTATAAACCAAGAATTTTTATACTCCCTTTATCTGCTATTTAATTAAATTACAAATAAACTATTGAACATCATAATATGATCTATAAGTATTCAATTCCTTATAATATGATGTTAGAGCATTAGCTGGTTTCCCTGGATTTTTCCATCCACTATAATCATACTCCCCATTTGCCATAGCTGTTCCTTTATGTACTCGAGAGCTATGTTCATAATCAGAGAATTGAGCTAAATCTAGTCTCCAACCCATTTTTTGACCTTACACCATTTTCCACCATCTACATTAAGACATGTACCTGCCCCAAAACTTGCACGCTGTGTTTGTGCTTTTTGAGCTCCATTAAGAACAGGCTGTGCTCCAAATTCAACATTTGTAAAACCATGTTCAGTATAAATCATTTGTGGCCCAGTTGATGTGTTTTCCTCCGCCGCAAAACTTGTTGCAGGTGAAACTAACACAGCACCACATAATCCTAAAGATAAAATCCCCTTACATAAAACCATTACGCGACATAAAATCTCTCCATTCATAAAATATTTTACTAGTTTTAACTAGTATAAAACTAAAATTGACATATATTACAATTAAAGTAAAAAGTTTACTTTACAGAATAATAGATTAAAATAAAATTAACTTTAAAAATTCGAATAATAAATAACAAAAAATCCATATAATACGTTTAGAACTTCATAATTTTAAAATTTTGTAATAATTTGTAAGTAATTATAATATAACTAAAAAGAAAAGGAAACCCTTACATTTTTAGGGAAACCTCTATAAAAATTTCTAATGCGCTGTTTTTACCTTCTACTTCCGTTAACTTTTTCTCCTTATTAGCTAAATGCTCTTTTGTGGTAACCAATTCATTCGTAATTTCGTGTAGTTTTGAACGAGTGCTTGATTGAATTGATTTTGCAATTCCTGATTTTCTAATACTTTATCCAATTTCTTTTCTAATTCCGACTTTTCTTCTTTTGAAACAAATAAATCAAGTTCTCCATTTCGCTATGATCGAACTTAATCATAAGATCATTTTTGTCCCTGTATTTTTTCTTTAATTGCTTTTAATTCCTCTATATTTTTCTTAGAATACCTGCGGTGCCCTCCCTGACTTCGCTCTGTTTGTATATTAAATTCATTTGACCATACTTTTAATAAATCGGGAGCCACCCCTAAACAATCTGCAACAATTTTCGGTGTATACATTTTGCACTAAACATTACGCGTGAGTGATCTACTCCAACTCGAAACACAAACCATAATAAAATTAAAACGGAAAAAGAGAAAAGAATTCAAAATCAAAGAAGGAAAAACAAAGAAAGAACGCATGATTAACCTTACTTCCATTTTTGATGAAGTATACTCTTATGCTCAAACTCTAGATAATACCTGGTTATTTCCTTCTCGAAAAGGAGACAAACCCATTAGTAAGATCCAGGCTTATCGACAATTGCAAAAAGCCGGAGATGTTGCTATGTTGCAAAAAATACTTAATCACAGTACACCACAAATCACATTGACTTATATCGGAATCAATAAAGAAGCGAAAGATAGTGTACTAGATACATTTTGTATTTAATTCAATTTGTAATAAAGAAACTATATTTCCAACAATTTCTCACGTAATATCAATTCATTTTCAGTCATGTAACCTCTGTGTAATTCTTCTACAATCTTATCGCAATTAAAGCATAATACTTTTTCATCACCTAAATAACCAACTGGATAAGGAACACCTACATAGTCAAAATCACGTTTATCTGCTGAAATAACCATTCTTCCGATAATCATAATGATTGGTTCTACACCTTCTAGTTTAACAACTGAGCCAATAGGTAATAGTTTCATTTATTTGCTCTCCTTTTTCTTTTTATATCTGAATATAAATTCTAAAATAATTATAAAAGCAAATCCAATAGATAATTGAATGACTGTAAAAAGGATTTTTTCTTTTGAAGAAGCTTCAGGTAAATTCCATATTACTACAAGGGGAATAAGTACCCCAACAATGGGAATAATCCTTAACAATTTATTCATATTTTGAATTCCCCTATCACATAGGTAATATCATTTCTTGTTAAATTTACTATGTACCAATTCAAAAAACTTATTTGCACCAAGTGAAATTGCACCAATAATAAGAACCCCAATAATAAAATAAATCTTTTTAAATACACTGTAAGGAGATAAAATAGCAACTACAAGAAGTATTATAATTGCAACGAATGTGACTAATTTTCCAACTTTAAATGCTTGCATATCAGCTTTCCTCTTTCTTTGTTTTTTCAAATTTGATAAATCCTCCAAGGCCAAACTCTTCCCCAAAGTATCCCCCGGTTTCAGCTCCAAGCTTTACTTTATAACCGAATGTACCTAATCCTAATTCCCCTTTTGCTATTACATCATAGTCTCCTATAAATGGAACGAAATCTGGGATATGAAAAAGATTTAACTCTGTTTCATATTTGTTAGCAGTAAGTTCCGATGCAATTTTTAATGTATATTGATCCACACCTGTTGTAAAGTTTGCTTCGCCAAACTTTTGAGTAAGGGTTAACTCTTGCGGAGTAAACCTAATAGGTCCAATGGGCCCAATAAAAGTAGTAATTGGAACCTTTATTTTTGTTATTTTAAAGGAGTTTTCTAAAGCAGATCCCTCTACTTTTGCTCCAATAATATTTCCAGCCACTAAATCATCTTTAGCAGCATCAACAGAAAAAGGTACATTTACATCTATTTTTCCAGATAAAGCTTTCATGTTCCACTCGCTGTTATTACCAAGAGGCTCCTTACCATCAATCACAGAACCTCCTAAAACTCCTCCAACACGATCTCCATCTTTCCATTCTGCTTCACCTGTAAAATATTTAATGTTATCCTTATCATCTTTTTTAGTTCCTGCCTGTGCTATTTTATTAGCTTCACGAGTTTTCTTTTCTGTAATTTTTTGAATAGATATTGCCCATCCCATGTTCAACACTTGCGTATCAAATATGCCGCTAACGGCATTAAAACCTTTTCCACTTTGCACTTCCGCAAGGCCTTGCGCAATACTAGTTGCTAATTGAATTGCTGTACTATAGTTATTGCTAGATGTTTGATTAAATTCATATAGATGATCTAGCTTTTCTTGCAGTTTTTGCCTCATAGCAATAAAAAGATTCGCCATAGCTTCCATACCCGAGATTGGCATAGCTTGACTCATGGCCTCCATATTTACTTTCATTCGATCAATTTCTTGAATTTGTTCTCGTAACTCTTGTTCGATGACATCAGTTGAAGCTACCTTTGATTGAAATTGACTTGGAAAGGCATTATTTTGGCGGATTAGTTCTTCACATAATTAAATAATACCTTGCGCTAAAGGACGAAAGGTTTGTACAAAAAATGATTTTGCACTACTATATGTTTGTCCTTGTAAAACCGTATCGATTGCAAAAGCGTCAATCGACTGGATCGCTTGTTCCATACCTTGAATGGTAGCAGTACATACAGCATTCATACTTTGAGTTTGGTTTTGTACTTCTCCCAAATACATATTTAAACTCATGA